>CAZJTN010000058.1:0-7571 GCA_964548945.1 uncultured Schaalia sp. | reverse complement strand
CCCCCCCTCACCCCGCGCCCCGCCGACGGGGTCGCCCGGCCCGCGACTCCCGCCCCCGCCCTCGTGGGCCTCGTGCTGAGGGTCGTCACTGCGCCTGTTCCATGGCGTCGGCGATCTGGGTGAAGAACTCGGTGTAGGTCTGGATCGACTCGTTGACGTAGGTGTCGGCGGGCATGTAGAGGATGCGGGCGTTCTTCACGGCGTCGACGTTGGCCAGGGCGGCGGTGTTCGCGAAAACCTCGTTCGCGGGGACGTAGGTCTGGCCCTCTTCGACGCCGACGGCGGCGTCGCGGTCCATGACGAGGATCCATGCGGGGTTGGACTGGGCGATCGCTTCGACGGAGACGTCGTCGCCCTCGTGGTCGGTCGAGCCCTCGGAGCCGAGGGCGGGGGTGAGTCCGAGGACGGAGTAGATGGGGCCGAGAGTGCGGCCCGAGCCGGGCGCGGCGTAGTTGATCTCGCCGCCGGAGACGATGACGGAGAGGACGGTGTCCTGAGCCGAGTAGGCGGCCTTGACGCGGTCGATGGCGTCCTCGAAGTCGGCGACGAGGGCGGCGGCCTCGTCCTCCTTGCCGAAGATTGTGCCGAGGAGCGTCGTGACGCGGATGAGCTCGGCGTCGAGGGGCTTGTCGGCGTCGATGTCGGTGTCGACGAGGGCGGCGTCGGGGACGAGTTCGGCGATGGCGTCGTACTGGTCCTGGAAGCGCTGGCCGTTGAGGATGAGATCGGGCTCGACGGCGACGAGGGCTTCGAGGTCGGGCTCACGGTGGGAGCCGAGGTCGATGACGGTCTCATCGCTCGCGTAGGCGGAGGTGTCGGCGAGGATCTGGCGGGGTGCGGCGGCCAGGGTGATGCCCCATTCTTCGAGGGTTTCGAAGATCCGGTTGTCGGTGGCGACGACGCTCGTCGGGGAGGCCGGGACCTCGACCGTGCCGCGGAGGTCCTCGACCGTGATCGTCGCCGGCGTGGTGGCGGCGCCGTTCGCGCTCTGCGCGGATTGGGAGCCGGTGCCGGCGCCTTGGGCGCTGCAGGCGGCGAGGGCGAGAGCGGTGAAGCCGGCGAGGGCGAGGGAGACGGCGCGTGCGCGGAGCGCGGTCGGGGCCACGGTGGAACTCCTTGGTCGGGTGTCAATGGGCGCGCGTGTGCGCGCAGACCGCACGATATTCGATAGGAGCTCGTAATGTAAATAGTGACTGAGAAAAGAAAGGTAAGCCTAAGAAGCGCTGCTCATCGCTCAGGCGCCCTCCTCCTCGGCGCGCAGGCGCGGAACGGAGGCCTTCTCGGGCTTCACGCCGACCTTGTCGGCGTAGAAGGCGCGGATGACCTCCATGTCGGCGCGGACATCCCCGCTCAGACGGATCGTCGGCCCCCAGCCGAAGGTCATCGTGCTCCGGTCGATGAAACCGAGTGCGACGGGCAGATCCGCGCCCCTCGCCATCCGATAGAAACCGGACTTCCAGTACTTGCGCGGCGACCTCGTCCCCTTGGGCGTGAGGACGAGGGTGAAGTCATCGGCCTCGGCGGCGCGCGCGATGACCTGTCCGACGACGCCGTGCGCCGAGGAACGATCCACGGCGACGCCCCCGATCGAGCGGACGAAGGGCCCGAGGAGCGGAGCCTTGATGATCGAGTCCTTGACGAGGAAGCTGAAGGGGCGGTCGATCGACCAGAAGCACAGCGCCATGAACACGCCGTCCCAATTCGAGGTGTGAGGTGCGCCGATGACGATCGTCTTGTCCTCGAGCGGTTCGTGGACGAAGGTCCACCGTGAGAAGAGGAGATAGGTCTTCGCGATGACTCGGCGGATGCTCATGGGCGCTCCTCGGCTCCCCCGGGCGGGTGGTCGCGGGCGTCGACCGATGGGGAGCCGGGATCGCGCCGCGTCGTCGGGGCGGGCCGCGCCCTCGACGCCCCCAGGGTAGTCGCGGGCGGAGCCGTGGTCGCGCGCGTGTCCGATGTCGCACGGAGCCGTCTTCGGGCGCAATCGCCTCACAGACTAGGATCGGGGGTGCTCATCGTGCCGCCCGGGCGCGAAGAATCGAGGAAAAGCTCATGCCCGTTCGCCAGGACCTGCGCAATGTCGCGATCGTCGCCCACGTCGATCACGGCAAGACGACCCTCGTCGACGCGATGCTCTGGCAGTCCGGCGCCTTCTCCGACCGTGACACCGTGGAGAAGACCGGTGAGCGCGTCATGGACTCCGGCGACCTCGAGCGCGAGAAGGGCATCACGATCCTCGCGAAGAACACGGCCGTCCACTACCGCGGCCCGGCCGCTCAGAAGCTCGGCCTCTCCGAGGGCGTGACGATCAACGTCATCGACACCCCCGGGCACGCGGATTTCGGCGGCGAGGTCGAGCGAGGGCTTTCCATGGTCGATGGCGTCGTCCTCCTCGTCGACGCCTCCGAGGGGCCCCTCCCGCAGACCCGCTTCGTCCTCCGCAAGGCCCTTCAGGCCCAGCTCCCCGTCGTCGTCGTCGTCAATAAGGTCGACCGACCGGACTCGCGGATCGAGGAGGTCGTCTCCGAGACGACGGATCTCCTCCTCTCCCTCGGCGAAGACCTCATGAATGACGGCGTCGACGCGGACGTCGATTCCCTCCTCGACGTCCCCGTCATCTACGCCTCCGCGAAGGCGGGCGTCTCCTCGCTCACGAACCCCGGCGACGGCCTTCTGCCGAGCGAGGACCTCGAGCCGCTCTTCGAGACGATCCTCAACCGGATCCCGGGACCGTCCTACGAGGAGGACGCGCCCCTTCAGGCGCATGTGACGAACCTCGACGCTTCGCCCTTCCTCGGGCGCCTCGCCCTTCTGCGCATCCACAACGGCACGCTGACGAAGGGCGCGACGGTCGGACTCGCCCGCCACGACGGCTCGATCCGCTCGGTGCGCATCACCGAGCTCCTGCGCACCGAGGGGCTCGAGCGGATCTCGGCCGAGACCGCGGGCCCCGGCGATATCGTCGCGGTCGCCGGCATTGAGGACATCACGATCGGTGAATCCCTCGTCGATCTCGAGGACCCCCGGCCGCTCCCGCTCATCACCGTCGACGATCCCGCGATCTCGATGACGATCGGCGTCAACACCTCCCCGCTCGCCGGCCGCGTCAAGGGCGCGAAGGTGACGGCCCGCCAGGTGAAGGACCGCCTCGACCGAGAGCTCATCGGCAATGTCTCGATCAAGGTCCTCCCGACCGACCGGCCCGATGCCTGGGAGGTGCAGGGGCGCGGCGAGCTCGCCCTCGCGATCCTCGTTGAGCAGATGCGCCGCGAGGGCTTCGAGCTCACCGTCGGCAAGCCGCAGGTCGTCACCAAGGACATCGAAGGCGTCCGCAATGAGCCGATGGAGCGCATGACGATCGACATCCCCGAGGAGTACCTCGGCGCGGTCACGCAGCTCATGGCCGCCCGAAAGGGCCGGATGGAGACGATGGCGAATCACGGCTCGGGCTGGATCCGCCTCGAGTTCGTCGTCCCCGCCCGCGGCCTCATCGGATTCCGCACCCGCTTCCTCACCGAGACGCGCGGCACCGGCATCGCCTCCTCGATCGCGGACGGCTACGCCCCGTGGCAGGGGGCGATCGAGCAGCGCCTCACCGGTTCGCTCGTCGCCGATCGCGCCGGCCAAGCGACCCCGTACGCGATGACGAATCTTCAGGAGCGCGGCTCCTTCATCGTCGAGCCCGGTTCGGAGGTCTACGAGGGCCAGGTCGTCGGGGAGAATCCGCGCGGCGAGGATATGGACGTCAACATCTGCCGGGAGAAGAAGCAGACGAACACGCGCTCGGCGACGGCCGATGTTTACGAGTCGCTCACGCCCTCGCGCAAGCTCACCCTTGAGGAGTCCCTCGAGTTCGCGGCGAATGACGAGTGCGTCGAGGTGACGCCCGAGGCGATCCGCGTCCGCAAGGTCGTCCTCGACGCGCAGGAGCGCTTCAAGATCGCCGCGCGCGAGCGCCGCGCCCAGAAGTAATCCCCCTCCGCCCCTCCGCCGAGAGCATTACCTTCCAGCCCCGAGAGCATTACCTTCCGCCCTCGAGAGCATTACCTTGGGGCGCCGAGAGCATCACCTTGAGCCCTCGAGGGCATGACCTCCGGAGTTGACGAGCTGGGCCGCCGCCCGCGAGGCCATGATCCCGCTGCGGCGTGCATGGGCCCCGGGTCACGCCTCGGAAGGCGGGTCGACCCGTTCCCACAGTGCGGGCGGAGGCGGGACCCGCTTGCCCGTCACCATCGTCTGCGCGTCGACCCGGATGCGGCCCCTGCGCGTCTCGACGAGGACGTGATCGGCAGTCGACTCGACGAGGGTCCCGAGGGCGTCATGGAGTCCGTCCGTGAGGCGGTACCGGACGACGACCCGCTCGCCCGGCCTCCACGCGAGCCAGGGGAGGGGAGGCGGCGCCGACTGTCCGCGAATTCCGTGCAGTGGCCTTGCCGAATTGCCGGCAGTGGAGCCCGATGCCATCGGCGCGCGAGTCGGCCCGGAGCCCGGCTCGAGCCCCCTTGGGGAGGTGTGATCGGCGGATGCGGTCATGAGGGCGATAATAGGAGGCAGTCGTCTCATCCCGACCATTGAGGAGAAGCCATGACCTACGTCATCGCCCAGCCCTGCGTCGACGTCAAGGATCGCGCCTGCGTCGACGAGTGCCCCGTCGACTGCATCTACGAGGGCGCGCGTTCGCTCTACATCCACCCGGAGGAATGCGTTGACTGCGGCGCCTGCGAACCGGTGTGCCCGACCGAGGCGATCTTCTACGAGGACGACCTCCCCTCCGAATGGTCCGACTACTTCCGCGCGAACGTCGACTTCTTCACGGACCTCGGCTCCCCGGGCGGCGCCCAGAAGACCGGCCCCCAGGATTTCGACGACCCGATGATCGCGGCGCTCCCGCCCCAGAACACCGAGTACCTCGACTCCCTCAAGTGACGCGATGACGACCCTGCCCCGTCCGCTCCCGCTCCCGAGCTTCCCCTGGGACCTTCTCGCGCCCGCGAAGGCCCTCGCCGCCTCCCACCCCGAGGGGATCTGCGACCTCTCGGTCGGCACCCCCGTCGACCCGACGCCCAGCTTCGTGCGCGAGGCCCTCGCCGAAGCCTCCGACGCGCACGGCTACCCGACCGTCGTCGGAACCGTCGAGGTCCGCGAGGCGATTCTCGCCTGGGGACGAGGGCGGGGCATGGTCGACGTCGGGCTCGAGGGGGTGATCCCGACGATCGGTTCGAAAGAGGCGGTCGCCTGGCTCCCCTTCCTCCTCGGCGTCCGGGCGGGCGACACGGTCCTCGTGCCCGAGGTCGCGTACCCGACCTATGACATCGGCGCCCGCCTCGCAGGGGCGACGCCCATCCCGGTCGATCCTCGCCGCCCTGAAGACTGGCCCGACGCGGTCCTCGTCTACCTCAACTCGCCCGGCAACCCCGACGGGCGGGTGCTCAGCGTCGAGGAGCTGCGCGCTGCCCGCGCCTGGGCCGCGGCTCGCGGCGCCGTCCTCGTCTCCGACGAGTGCTACGCCGCCCTGCCCTGGGCCGAGCCCTGGATCTCCGAGGGCGTGCCCTCCCTCCTCGACGAGCGCGTGTGCGAGGGCGATCCGAGCGGCCTGATCGTCCTCTATTCGCTGTCGAAGCAGTCGAACCTCGCCGGATACCGGGCCGCTCTCGCCTACGGGGACCCCGAGCTCGTCCGGGCCCTTGTCGAGGTCCGCAAGCACTCCGGTTTGATGACGCCGGCGCCCGTCCAGCACGCGATGGCCCTCGCCTTGCGCGAGGAGGCGCATGTGGCCGCGCAGCGCGAGGTGTACGCCGCGCGCAGGGCCCGGCTCCTCGGGGCGGTCGAAGCGGCCGGTCTCACTCACGACCCCGACTCGGTTGCGGGCCTCTATCTGTGGGTGTCCTCGGAGGGGATCTCGGACTCGTGGGAGCTCGTTGATGCTTTCGCCCGACTGGGGATCCTCGTCGCTCCGGGTGATTTCTACGGGGAGGCCGCTCGGGGCCGCGTGCGGGTCGCGCTCACGGCGAGCGACGAGCGGATCGAGGCCGCGGCCTCGCGCCTCGAGGCGGCCGGCGAGCTCATGACCTCATCGCGGATTCCCCGTGCGCAGGGCACGGGCGAATTGTAGAGTGGCGAAATCACCGGACTTTCGTCCCATTCGAGCTCGCTTTCAGGCGGCTCGGCACCCCGACCGCGGAGCGAGGCCGCACCGCAGGAGTTAAGGAGATCCCATGACGGATGAAGTAGTGACCGGAGAGGCCCGCAGCGACGCCCTTCTCACGGTCGACGGCGCGTCGATCGTCCTTCCGCGAGCCCGTGCGTCCGTCGGCAATGACGGTGTCGGCATCAACCGGCTCCTCGCCGACGGCGACATCGTCACGCTCGATCCCGGTTTCACGAACACGGCGTCCTGCCAGTCCGCGGTCACCTACATCGACGGCGACGCCGGGATCCTCCGCTACCGCGGCTACCCGATCGAGCAGCTCGCGAAGAACTCCTCCTTCCTCGAGGTCGCCTACCTCCTCATCTACGGGGAGCTCCCCGATGCTGCGACGCTCGAGGCCTTCATCCGCAACGTCCAGCGCCACCGCCTCCTCCACGAGGACTTCAAGGCCTTCTTCACGGCCTTCCCGCACCGCGGGCACCCGATGGCCATCCTTCAGGCGGGTATCGCGGGCCTCGCGACCTACTACGAGGACACGCTCGATCCGCGCGATCCTGATCAGCTCGATACCGCGCTCGTCCTCCTTCTCGCGAAGGTCCCGACGATGATCTCCTACATCGCCAAGCGCGCCGCGGGCCTTCCCCTCCTCTACCCGGATTCGGCCCGCGGTTACACCGAGGACTTCATCCGCATGACCTTCGGCATGCCCTACCAGGCCTATGACATCGATCCGGCCCTCGTGCGCGCACTCGACATGCTGTTCATCCTTCACGCCGACCACGAGCAGAACTGCTCGACCTCGACGGTCCGCCTCGTCGGCTCCTCCCAGGCGAATCTCTACGCTTCGGTCGCCGCCGGCGTCGGTGCGCTCGCCGGTCCGCTTCACGGCGGGGCGAACGAGGCCGTGCTGCGGATGCTCCACCAGATCCGTGACACTGGCGAACCGGTGCAGAAGTTCGTCGACAAGGTGAAGGCGAAGGAGGCGGGGGTTCGCCTCATGGGCTTCGGGCACCGGGTGTACAAGAACTACGATCCGCGTGCGGCCCTCGTCAAGGAGACGGCGCACGATGTTCTCACGCGCCTCGGCAAGCGCGATGAGCTCCTCGATATCGCGATGGAGCTCGAGGAGATCGCCCTCAATGACGAGTACTTCAAGGAGCGCCGCCTCTACCCGAACGTCGACTTCTACACGGGGCTCATTTATTCGGCGATGGGCTTCCCGACGAAGATGTTCACCCCGCTCTTCGCCCTCGGCCGTTTGCCGGGGTGGATCTCCCAATACGTCGAGATGACGCGTGATCCTGCGACGAAGATCGGTCGGCCGCGTCAGGTTTACGTCGGCGAGGTTGAGCGCGACTACCTCCCGCTCAGTCGGCGGACCGCGCGCGTGGCGGACGCCTGAGGCTCCGGACGCCGGTTGCCG
>CAZJTN010000057.1:3438-7594 GCA_964548945.1 uncultured Schaalia sp. | reverse complement strand
TCCGCCACCTCGTCGCCAACGGGCAGCTCGCCGTTTCGACGGGAGTGCCCGCCGACCGGGTCGTCCTCGCCGACGGCGGCACGACCGTCGACCTCGTCGACGGCCGCGCCCGAGTCTCCGGGCAAGTCCCCTGCGAGCTCGTCTTCGTCGACGGCAAGTCGATCGGCGAGATCTCCGAGGAGGAGCTCGAGATCCGCCGCGTCCTCGGCTCCGAAGGCTTCATCTCCGTCTACGCGGTCGTCGAGCACGACACCGGCACCGTCTTGTCGGGCCCGACGATCCAGGCGATCGGCATGGCCGAGGACGACGCCGTCTTCGAGGAGATCCTCCCCGACGTCGAAGCCGCCCTCAAGGACGCGGCCGCCCCCGGCGGGAAGGATCCCTACGTCCTCCAACAGGCCATGCGCCGCGTCATCGGGCGCTGGGTTGCGCGCCGCCTGCGTCGCCGTCCGATGATCGTCCCCGTCGTCGTCGAGCAGTGAGCCCGCGCAGGACTCGGAAAGGCCGGAGCTCATGAGCGGTCGCTTCGTCTCGACGCAC
Organism: uncultured Schaalia sp.; assembly: GCA_964548945.1. Taxonomy (GTDB): domain Bacteria; phylum Actinomycetota; class Actinomycetes; order Actinomycetales; family Actinomycetaceae; genus Pauljensenia. The sequence goes on along the minus strand of CAZJTN010000057.1, from coordinate 7,054 downwards.
TCCGTCGTCCTCGTGCTCCCCATGCACGTCTCGCACACGCCGCTGCGGGGGGCCTCCGTTCACGCGGACGCGGCGAGCTCGCGGCCCGGCGGGGGCTTCACGACCCTCTCGGCGGTCGCCGCGCAGGGCGTGGCCGCGGCGATGGCCTCGCCGCTCGGCACGGGCCCGAACTCCTTCACGGTCCGCCAGCAGCTCGTCGAAGCCGGCGTCGAAGTCCTCACCCCCGAACTCGTCGGCGATATCGGGGTCGCGATCCAGCTCATTGAGCGAGATGGCTCGATGACCTCCATCGTCACGGCGGGCGTCGAGTCCGAGCCCTCGCGCGTCGCCCTCGACCGGATCGTCCTCAAACCCGGCGATCTCATCCACATCGCCGCCTCCGACCTCGCGAACCCGCACTCGGCGATGGTCCTCGCAGGGTGGGGCGCAGCATTGCCCGCCTCGGTTACCCTCGTCGTCGCGGTCTCCCCGGCTGTCGAGCAGGTGCCCGTCGAATCCTGGCGCCAGCTCCTCGGCCGTGCGGACGTTGTGACGATGAACGTCCGCGAGGCCGCGGCCCTCACCTCGATCCTCGCGACCCACGAGCCGGGCACCGGCATCCGCCACCTCATGCGCCCCGACGCCGCCCTCGTGCGACGGACGGGAATCATGGGATGCGAGCTCCAGCGCGAACGCGGCGCCGAGCGCATCCAGATCCCCGCCTTCGAGACGACGGTCGCCGACACCGCGGGCGTCGGCGACACGCACATCGCGACGATGTGCGCCGAGCTCCTCAAGGGGAAGGACATCGAGGAGGCCTGCCTCACGGCGAACGCCGCCGCCGCGATCGCGATCTCCCACGAGTCCGCCCTCCCGGTCCCCACGATGGCGCAGATCGAGGACGTCATCGTCCGCGGCTCCGTGAGCACGGCCGGAGCGCGATGACCCTGCCCCCGCCGCCCGAGTTCCCCCGCCCACAAGGGGCCGCGTCTCGGCGCGCCCCCGCGGACCGGTTCGTCACGGCGCGATAGCGTCAACGCATCATGGCATCACGGACCCCATCGGCACGCAAGAAGGGGAGCGGTTCCCGCTCCGCCCCCTCGGCGCGGAATCACGGACCCGCGCAGGGGGCGCTCGGCGAACCCGGACTCCTCGCGAGGTTCTTCTCCGCGATCGGGAGGGGCATCGCCTCGCTCGTACGCGCGTGGCGCGCCACGGACGCGCAGGTCAAGCGCGACGCGCTCGCCTTCATCTGCCTCGGTGCGGGCATCCTCGTCGCCCTGCGCGAATGGTTCCGCATCTCGGGCCAAGCGGGCGACTTCCTCCACCACGCGGCGGCGGGCTCCGTCGGCCTCTTCTCCGTCGTCGTCCCCCTCGCCCTCCTCGCCTTCGCCCTCGAGCTCTTCCGGGCGCGCAGCGGTGAGCACGCCCTCCCGCACCACGTCGCCGGAGCGCTCGGCCTCGTCGCCTCCGTGTGCGGGCTCGTCCACGTCTCCTCGGGAAACCCCTCCCTCGACGACTTCGCCGCGATCGAATCCGCGGGCGGCCTCGCCGGCTGGTTCATCGCGCGCCCCCTCGCCCTCCTCCTGTCCGGATGGGGTGCCGCCGCCGTCCTCGTCCTCCTCGGCATCTACTCCCTCCTTCTCGCGACCCGCACGCGCGTCGCCGAGGTGCCCGAGCGCCTCCGCGCGCTCGCCGAGCGAGTCTCGAGGCGCGGGCACGAAGACTCCGAGGGCGGGGAGGACCTCGATCCGGCGCGCGCAGCATGGAGGCGCTCGCGCGAGGACCTCGCCGCGGGCGATGATCCCTTCCTCGACCAGTACGACGGGGATGAGTCCTTCCGCCAGGCCGCCGTCTCGGAGACGCGCGCCGATGAGGCGACGACGCTCATCGACCCCGCCCTCGCCCCGCTTCCGAGTTCCCCCGTCGAGCCCGTTCCCGCGGCCGCCGATCTGCCCACCGAGGCCCTCGAGCCGGTCGCGGCGCCCCCGACCCCACCCCACGGCAGCCAACTCGAGCCGGAGGCGCACAGCGGACCGCTGCCGCCGCCGATCACCGAGGCGCCGAAGGAAGAAGGATTCCAGGCGCAGCTCGACGATTCGATCTCCTACACGCTGCCCGAGGACTCCCTCCTCGTATCCGGACCGCCTCACAAGACCCGCTCGGCCGTCAACGACCAGGTCGTCCGCGCACTCGCCCAGGTCTTCGAGGATTTCAAGATCGACGCGCAAGTGACGGGCTTCTCGCGCGGTCCGACGGTGACGCGCTACGAGGTGGTCCTCGGGTCGGGCGTGAAGGTCGACAAGCTGACGAACCTTTCGAAGAACATCGCCTATGCGGTCGCCTCCGCGGACGTCCGCATCCTCGCGCCGATCCCCGGCAAGTCCGCGATCGGCATCGAGATCCCGAACACGGACCGTGAGAACGTCGCCCTCGGTGATGTCTTGCGCTCCGGCGCGGCGATGCGCAATCACCATCCGCTCGTCGTCGGCGTCGGCAAGGACGTCGAGGGCGGATACGTCGTGACGAACCTCGCGAAGACCCCGCATCTCCTCGTCGCGGGCCAAACCGGCTCGGGCAAGTCGAGCTTCATCAATTCGATGATCACCTCGATCATGATGCGCGCGACCCCGCAGCAGGTGAGGATGATCCTCGTCGACCCCAAGCGGGTCGAGCTCACGATCTACGAGGGGATCCCGCACCTCATCTCGCCGATCATCACCGATCCGAAGAAGGCCGCCGAGGCCCTCGAGTGGGTCGTTCGTGAGATGGACGCGCGCTACAACGACCTCTCCGACTACGGCTTCAAGCACATCGACGACTTCAACAAGGCCGTCGCCTCCGGGCAGGTGCAGGCCAAGCCGGGTCTCGAGCGGACGCTGCGGCCCTACCCGTACCTCCTCGTCGTCGTCGATGAGCTCGCCGACATGATGATGGTCGCGCCCCGCGACGTCGAGGCCTCGATCCAGCGGATCACGCAGCTCGCGCGCGCCGCGGGCATCCATCTCGTCCTCGCGACGCAGCGCCCCTCGGTTGACGTCGTCACGGGCCTCATCAAGGCGAACATCCCTTCGCGCCTCGCCTTCGCGACCTCTTCGCTCACGGACTCGCGGACGATCCTCGACCAGCCCGGCGCTGAGAAGCTCATCGGGCAGGGCGATGCGCTCTACCTGCCGGCGGGCGCCTCCAAGCCCATGCGCGTCCAGGGCGCCTGGGTCTCCGAGTCGGAGATCCACAAGGTCGTCGCCCACGTCAAGGCGCAGATGCAGCCCCACTACCGCGAGGATGTCGTCGTCGAGCAGAAGACCGCGAAGGTCGCCGAGGACATCGGGGATGATCTCGACGATCTCCTCCAGGCGGCCGAGCTCGTCGTCTCGACCCAGCTCGGGTCGACCTCCATGCTCCAGCGCAAGCTCCGCGTCGGTTTCGCCCGCGCCGGCCGCCTCATGGATCTTCTCGAGTCGCGGGGGATCGTCGGTCCCTCCGAGGGGTCCAAGGCGCGCCAGGTGCTCGTCGCCCCCGAGCAGCTCCCCGAGGTCCTCGCGATGCTCCGCGGCGACTCGGCCGGCTTTGGCGCCGGGGGGGCCGAGGGCGGGGCCGTGGCCCGCGAGGCGGAGGGGGTGCAGGCCCCGGCGGA
>CAZJTN010000057.1:0-3428 GCA_964548945.1 uncultured Schaalia sp. | reverse complement strand
CGGCGGAGGCATCCGCGCACACTCCGTCCCAAACATCGGCTGAGGACCCGTACGCCGGGCATGATTTCGGTGGGGCCTCCCCGCAATGGGTCGATGAAGAACCCGAAGAGGACGAGGACGCCTGGCAGCTCACGGGCCGCTGAGCGTCGAGGAGAAGGACAGGGGAATGGACGACAACGTCTCGCACATCGATCGGGAGCGCGCCGTCTCCCCGTACAACCTCCCGAACGCCCTCACGGTGCTCAGGCTCGTCCTCGTGCCCGTGTTCATCTGGCTCATGATCCTCGAGTCGACGCAGGCCCGTTGGTGGGCGCTCCTCGTCTTCGCGGTCGCCGCCCTCACCGACCACCTCGATGGGCGGATCGCCCGGGCTCGGGGGCTCATCACCGATTTCGGGCGGATCGCCGATCCGATCGCGGATAAGGCGCTCACCCTCGGCGCCTTCATCATGCTGACGATCGCGGGGCTGCTTCCGTGGTGGGTGACCGTGCTCATCGCGATCCGCGAGCTCGGCATCACGTGGCTCCGAGCGCTTCTCCTCAAGAGGGACATCGTCGTCGCCGCGAACAAGGGCGGCAAACTCAAGACGGTCCTCCAGATCGCGGCGATCCTCGTCCTCCTCGTCCCGTGGAGCCGGATCGGTCTTCCCGAGGCGGCGGCGTCCGGCTTCCTCTGGTTCGGATGGGTCCTCGCGGGCCTCGCGCTCATCGTCACCCTGTGGTCGGGGTGGGTCTATGTCGCGGAGGGCCGGCGCCTGTGGAGGGAGGCCGCGGCCCAGAGTTGAGTCTCGGGGACGCAACTCACAGCTCCTCCATAGACTCTGATCGCGGGTTTCAATAAGCGCAGAATTCTGCGGTTTTCGTGCCGTCGGGCGGGCGTTCGGACGGCGTGTTCCATGGTCTCGTCGTCCAGCTCACCGTGCGCGCCCCCGCTGAAGGGGGCTAGAGTCGAGGACATGAACGCTACATCCGTCTCCGCGCCGCTCCTCCGCACGGAAATCGGCGACGTCCTGCGCGGCGTGCGCAGGAGCCAGAGCCGGACTCTGCGCGAGGTCTCCTCCGAGGCCCAGGTCTCCCTCGGCTACCTCTCAGAAGTCGAGCGCGGCCAGAAGGAGGCCTCCTCCGAGCTCCTCGAGGCGATCACCTCCGCTCTCGGTGTTCCGCTCTGGTTCGTCCTCCGCGAGGTCTCCGATCGCATGGCGATCCTCGACGGCACCGTCGTCCCCGACACCGTGCCCGACGAGCTCGTCCCCGTCACGCTCATCTCCTGAGCGTGAAAGCCTCCGAGTTCTGGGAAGCGGTCGACGCGGTCTACGGACCTGCGCTCGGCCGCTCCTATGTTTCCGACCTCCACATCCCCGGCATCGGGGGGACCTGCGCCGAGGCCCTCGAGCGGGGAAGTGCGCCCCTCGAGGTGTGGCACGCCCTCGTCGAGGAGACGGGCGCCGGCGAGCAGGCGAAGTGGTTCCACCGCCTCGACGCGAAGCAGCGGCGGGGTCTGCGCTGAAAGCCTGGCATCTGCGCGAGGGGCGCGCGTCGGCGCGTCGCAGGGATCGAACACGTGTTCCATGTACACTCGTCCACTGACGACTCCGAAACCCGGCCGCGTCCACAGGTGCGCGGAACGGGGGTTCGCAGATGCCGATGGTCGGGCATACCGTCGTCGCGTCGCCCCGGCGAGGGGATGACGTCCCCAGGCCAGACGACCCGTGAGCCGGCGAGGCTCGAACCGTTGAGAGGACACCATGGCTGCTGCACCCCGCAAGAGCGCGACCGCGTCGAAAGGCGATGAACGGAACAAGGCGCTCGAACTCGCGCTCTCCCAGATCGACAAGCAATTCGGCAAGGGCTCGGTCATGCGCCTCGGAGACGACTCGCGCCCGCCCGTCCAGGTGATCCCCACCGGTTCCCTCGCCCTCGACGTCGCCCTCGGCATCGGCGGGCTTCCCCGAGGCCGCGTCATTGAGATCTACGGCCCCGAATCCTCGGGCAAGACGACGGTCGCCCTTCATGCCGTTGCGAACGCGCAGAAGGCCGGAGGCAACGCGGCCTTCATCGACGCCGAGCACGCCCTCGATCCGGTGTATGCGAAGGCGCTCGGTGTCGACATCGACAATCTCCTCGTCTCCCAGCCCGATACGGGCGAGCAGGCCCTCGAGATCGCCGACATGCTCATCCGCTCGGGCGGCATCGACATCATCGTCATCGACTCGGTCGCCGCCCTCGTCCCGAAAGCGGAGATCGAAGGCGAGATGGGCGATTCGCATGTCGGACTCCAGGCCCGCCTCATGAGCCAGGCGCTCCGCAAGATCACCGGCGCTCTCTCGGCGACGGGGACGACCGCGATCTTCATCAACCAGCTCCGCGAGAAGATCGGCGTCTTCTTCGGCTCCCCGGAGACGACGACGGGCGGTAAGGCGCTGAAGTTCTACGCCTCGGTCCGCATCGACGTCCGCAGGATCGAGACCCTTAAGGAGGCGGGCGCCCCCGTCGGCAACCGCACCCGCGCGAAGGTCGTGAAGAACAAGATGGCCCCGCCCTTCAAGCAGGCCGAGTTCGACATCGTCTACGGCAAGGGGATCTCGCGCGAGGGATCGATCATCGACATGGGTGTCGAGGCCGGGATCATCCGCAAGTCCGGCTCGTGGTTCACCTACGGGGATGACCAGCTCGGCCAGGGCAAGGAGAACGTCCGCCAGTTCCTCGCCGACAACCCCGAGCTCGCCGCGGAGATCGAGAACAAGATCCTCGCCTCCCTCGGAATCGGCGAGGCCCCCGTCGAAGCGGAGCCCGAGGCCGTCGACTCGAGGCCCGCGATCGATCCGCTCGAGGATGCGGGCTTCTGATCCGACCGTGGTTCGCTATCTCGATCCTGAGGATCATCCCGAGCTCGAGCGCAAGCGGCGGGACGGTGCGCTGAGCCCCGCCGAGAAGCTCGAACGCCAACGGGCCCGCAACGCCGCCCTCGAGGGGCCCCGGGCCCTTGAGGCCGCCCGGGAGGTCGCCCTGCGGCTCCTCGACTCGCGCTCGCGCTCAACGGGCGAGCTGCGCCGTGCGATCACGCAGAAGGGCTTCTCCGAGGAGATCGCCGACGAGGTCCTCGATCGCCTCGCCCGCGTGGGTCTCGTCGATGATGAGGCTTTTGCGCGCGCCCTCGTCGCCGACCGCTTCCGCGGGTCCGGGAAGGCCGGGCGCGCCCTCGTCGAGGAGATGCGCCGCAAGGGCCTCGACGACGCCTCGATCGACGAGGCCCTCGGCGGGATCGATGAGGAGGAGCTCCGGGCACGGGCCCGTGAGCTCGTCGACCGGCGCCTTCGCACGATGGGCGATGCCCCGCGGGATACGGCGTACCGACGTCTGGCCGGCATGCTCGCACGGAAGGGCTACGCCCCCTCGCTCGCCGCGGGAGTCATCGCCGAAGCCCTTGCG
>CAZJTN010000056.1:0-7679 GCA_964548945.1 uncultured Schaalia sp. | reverse complement strand
GCTGCGCGGCCGCGGCGCGCTGCTCGGCGGCCCGCCTCGCCGCGGCGTCGGCTGCGGCCTTGGCGGCGGCGGCCTCCTGGGCGGCGCGGGCCTGGGCCTGTCGGGCGGCCTCCTGGGCGGCGGCGGCCTCCTGGGCGGCGCGGGCCTGGGCCTGTCGGGCGGCCTGCTCGGCGGCGGCCTTGGCCGCTGCTTCGGCGGCGGCCTGGCGCTCGGCTTCGATCGCGGCCTGGCGCTGCTCGATGAGCGCGACGGTCGTGTTCTGCTTGCGGGCGAGCTCGGAGATGTAGGCCTCGCGCTGGGCGGCGGTCGTCTGCTGGAGTTCGAGGGCGGAGTCGGCGGCGGCCTGGGCCTCATCGGAACGCGCCTGGACTTCCCGGGCGGCCGCCTCCTGAGCGGCGAGGGCCTCATCGGCGGCGGTCTTCATGACGTCGGCGACCTGCTCGAGGGCGGCGACGCGCTGCATTTTCGCGTCTGCGGAGGCGGAGAAGGTGTCGATCGAGGCCTGCTTGGTCTCGACGGTGCGCAGGCCGTCGGAGTCGAGGTAGGGGGCGAGGGAGTCGAGGGAGGCGGCGCCCTCGCGGTAGGCGGTCTGGGCGACCGAGGCGATCTCCTGCTTGCCCTTCTCGAAGTCGGCTTGCGCCTTGTCGGCGTCCGCCTGGGCGGCGTCGGCGGTCTGCTTGGCCTCGTCGAGCTTGATGTTCGCGGCGTTCACTTCTTCGGCGGCGACCTGAGCGGCCTGGACCGCGGCATCGGCCTGAGCGGAGACGGCGGCGAGGCGGACCTCGATCTGCGCGACGGACATCTTCGCCGCCTCTTCTTCGGCCTGCGCCCTCGCGATGTCTTCGGCCGAGGGGGCGGCCTGCGCGAGCTGGGGGGCGAGGAGGGCGCCGGAGGCGAGAATCGCGATGAGTCCCGCGCGGATCCCGAAAGAGCGGGACCGCTTGGTCGATGAGATCACTGCTTCACCTGTCGTCGAGGGGCACTGCTCGCGCCGTCGCGACGACGCGCTGTTCTTCGAGAGTAGTTCACGCTCACAACAGCTGGCAACAGAATGCTCAGTACGCAACAGCTTTCACATCCGCACCATTCAACACAGGCGCCTCTCCTCCCTCATCCTGCGCCCCATCCGCCCCGAGGAAGGGGCGCTTGCCCATCGGCGCGCCGAGCATCCCGTGTTACACGCGTCCGCTCCTCGAAACCGAGCTCGGAACACGACGGGCCCTCCGTACCCTTCGACTCATGAGCTTGCGAATGCCGAGCCGACTGCCCGTCGGCCACACGTCCTGACCGCTCCCACGAGCTGCACCCGAGCCGACGCGCAGTCGAGATCCCCGAACCCGCGGGCACGCCCCGCACCCGGCGGGGAGACGACGTCGCCTCCGACCTTTCCGGCACGCACTCCCCGCTCCTCACCATTCTGAGACAGAAGACCAAGGAGCACCCCCATGACCTCGACCAACGCCGCTGACTGGAAGTTCGAGACCAAGCAGATCCACGCCGCCTGGGACCGCGATCCCGCCACGGGCGCGACCTCCCTGCCCATCTACGCGACCTCCTCCTACGCCTTCGCGAACGCCGACCAGGCCGCCGCGCGCTTCGCCCTCAACGAGCTCGGCCCCATCTACACCCGCCTGACGAACCCGACGACCGACGCCGTCGCAGCGCGCATCGCCGCCCTCGAGGGCGGCGTCGGCGGCCTCCTCGTGTCCTCCGGCCAGTCCGCCTCCGCCCTCGCGATCCTCGCCCTCGGCACCGCCGGCAACAACGTCATCGCCTCGCCCTCCCTCTACGGCGGCTCCGTCACCCTCCTCAAGACGACCCTCGGCCGTCTCGGCATCGAGGCCCGCTTCGTCGCCGACCCGCGCGACCCCGAGCAGTGGCGCGCCCTCGCCGATGAGAAGACCATCGCCTTCTACGGGGAGACCATCCCCAACCCCCAGGGCGACATCTTCGACATCGAGCTCATCGCCGCCGTCGCGCACGAGATCGGCGTCCCCCTCATCATCGACAACACGGTCGCCACCCCCTACCTCGTCCGCCCGATCGAATGGGGCGCCGACATCGTCGTCCACTCCGCGACGAAGTACCTCGGCGGCCACGGCGCGGCGATCGCCGGCGTCGTCATCGACTCCGGGAACTTCGACTACGCCGCCCAGCCCGAGCGCTTCCCCCTCTTCAACACGCCCGACGAGTCCTACCACGGCCTCGTCTTCGCCAAGGACCTCGGCGTCGACGGCGCCCTCGGCGCGAACCTCGCCTTCCTCCTGCGCATCCAGACCCTCATCAACCGCGACCTCGGCGCCGTCACCTCCCCCTTCAACGCCTTCCTCATCGAGCAGGGCATCCAGACCCTCTCCCTGCGCATCGAGCGCCACGTCGACAACGCCCTCGCCGTCGCGAGGTACCTCGAGGCCCACCCGCAGGTCGTCTCCGTCTCCTACGCCGGCCTCGAATCCTCGCCCTACCACGAGCTCCAGCTCAAGTACGCGCCCCGCGGCGCCGGCGGCCTCCTCTCCTTCGTCATCGAGGGCGGCGCGGCAGCGGGCAAGGCCTTCGCCGATTCGCTCGAGCTCCTCCCGACGGTCGCGAACATCGGCGACGCGAAGTCCCTCGTCATCCACCCGGCCTCGACGACGCACTCCCAGCTCACCCCCGACGAGCTCCTCGCCGCCGGCGTCGAGCCCGGCACGGTGCGCCTCTCGATCGGCATCGAGCACATCGACGACATCATCGCCGATCTCGAAGTCGGCTTCGCCGCCGCGAAGGCCGCCCTTTCGGCCTGATCCCCTCGCGGGGGAGCGGCTTCGCCCGCTCCCCCGCTCCCCCATCCCCGCCTCACCAGCCCGAAGCGGCTCGACGATGAAAGGCCAGCCATGACTGCGAGCGATCCCACCGCCCCCGTGAGCGGCGCCTGGAGGGAGGGCGATCCCGTCGGCGAGCGCCGCTTCGCCGAGCTCGGGGATCTGCGACTCGAGAACGCTTCGATCCTGCCGGGAGTGCGCCTCGCCTACGAGACCTGGGGCGAGCTCGACGCCGCGAAGTCGAACGCCGTCCTCGTCCTCCACGCCCTCACCGGCGACGCCCACGTCCTCGGCGAGGCGGGGCCGGGCCAGCCGACCCCGGGCTGGTGGCCGCAGATCGTCGGGCCCGGGCGCATCATCGACACCGACAGGTACTACGTCGTCGCCGCGAACGTCCTCGGCGGCTGTCAGGGCTCGACCGGCCCGTGCTCGATCGCCCCCGACGGCACCCCCTGGGGCTCTCGCTTCCCCGTGGTCTCCACCCGCGACCAAGTCCGCGCCGAGGCCCGCCTCGCCGACCTCCTGGGAATCGAGGTGTGGAACCTCGTCATCGGCGCCTCCCTCGGCGGGCATCGCGCGATCGAATGGGCGGTGAGCTTCCCCGACCGGGTCGCGCGCCTCATCGTCGTCGCCTCCGGCGCGCAAACGACGGCCGAACAGGCCGCCTGGGCCCACACGCAGATCCGCGCGATCGAGCTCGACCCCGCGTGGAACGGGGGCGACTACTACGACGCGCCCGAGGGGCCGACGCGCGGACTCGCCCTCGCCCGCCAGATCGCCCACACGACCTACCGCTCCCCCACCGAGCTCGACACCCGCTTCGGGCGCCTCCCCCAGCGCGAGGAGGATCCGCTCCACGGCGGGCGCCTCGCCGTCGAGTCCTACCTCGACTATCACGGGGAGAAGATCGTCCGCCGTTTCGACGCGGGCTCCTACGTGGCGCTCTCGCGCTCGATGCTCTCCCACGACATCGGCCGTGACCGCGGCGGGCAGAAGGAGGCCCTCGCCCGGGTGAGCGCCCAGACCCTCGTCGTCGCCGTCGACTCCGATCGGCTCTTCTACCCCGAGCAGGTGTGGCAGATGGCCGACGGCATCCGCGGCGCCTACTACCGGGAGATCCACTCCGATCACGGGCACGACGGCTTCCTCATCGAGGGCGATCAGCTCACCGCGCTCCTCGACGAGTTCCTCAACCAGCGCATCCCCTCCCGCGCCTCAATGTTCGCCCGCTGACCCTCCCTTCCCCCCCTCCGCATCCCCCTCCCCCCTCCGCCGAGAGCATTACCTCTCTCCGCCGAGAGCATTACCTTGCTCCGACGAGAGCATTACCTTGCTCCGCCGAGAGCATTACCTGCCGCCCCGAAGGCATGATCGCCGCGCATTCCGCTTCGATCGGGCATTGGCGCAGGCCGCTCAAGCACTCGATGCTCACCTCTTGACATTTCCTTGGCTCTTTGGTTCATTAGTCATGTAATGAACCAGTGAGGAGGTGTCGCATGGACCTAGATGCCACGACCCCGATCTACATCCAGATCGCCGAGGACATCCGCCACAGAATCCTCATCGGCGATCTCCTCGACGGCGACCACGTGATGTCGACGACCCAATACGCGACGACCTACCGCATCAATCCCGCGACTGCAGCAAAGGCCTTCTCCGCCCTCGTCGACGACGGACTCCTCGTCAAACGACGCGGCATCGGGATGTTCATCGCCCCGGGCGCCCGCGCACGACTCACCGCGCAGCGCCGCGCCGACTTCATCGACGCGCGCCTCGCCCCCCTCGTCGAAGAGGGACTCGCCCTCGGCCTCGACGCCGAAGAACTCATCACCGCCATCCGCTCACTCGCCACCGCACCCGAACACAACCCCGAGGAGCGCCGATGATCCGCATCGATTCCCTCACCCACACCTACCCCGGCCAACGTTCACCGGCCCTCGACGACCTGAGCCTCGAGCTTCACACCGGTTCGATCACCGGCATCATCGGGCCGAACGGCTCCGGCAAGACCACGCTCTTCAAGACCATCGGCGGCCGGCTCGCACCCGGTTCCGGCACGATCCTCCTCGACGACGAAGCGGTGACGCGCGACGACCTCGTCGCCCACTGCCTCTACGTCGGCGACGACCGCGAGCTCCAATCAACGACCGCGAAGAGCGCACTGCGATACGCGCGCCTGCGCCCCACCTGGGACGAGCGGACCTTCACTCGTCTCGCCGAGCGCTTCACACTGTCGCTCAAGGGCTCGCTCGGCAGACGCTCACTCGGTCAGCGCAGCGTCTTCACCAGCTGCCTCGCCCTCGCCTCGGGAACTCCGATCATCCTCCTCGACGAACCCTTCGCGAATCTCGACGTCCCGACGCGCCTCGCCCTCGCCGAAGAGCTCATCGCCGCGTCGGCCCCCTCCGACGGCGAACGCACCATCCTCATCTCGAGCCACCTCGTATCCGAGCTCGAGACCCTCATCGAGCACGTCGTCGTCCTCGACCGAGGTCGCATCCTCGCCACGATGCCCTCCGAGGAGCTCCGATCAGCGGTACTCGCCCTCGTCGGCGACCCGCAGGCGATCCGCGAACTCCTCCGATCCGAAGCGAAGGTCCGGATCGTCGACGAACGTCCTCTCGGGCGCCTCGCCGAACTCCGCATCACCGGCCATTCCCCAGACCTTATTGATGCCGCACGCGCAGGCGGCATCGAGATCCAGCCCGTGTCCTTCCAGGACGCCTTCGTCTCTCTCATCGCCAAGGAGCAGTGACATGAGCACCCCACGGACCAGCCCCGCCGCGCTCCGCACGCCCACACTCAGCCTCATCGCCGCGGACTTCATCGAGACCCGCTTCGTCTGGCCGCTCGTCATCGGCATCTCCGGCGCGAACCTCGCCACGGCAGCGCTCGTCTTCGCCTTCAGCGGTGAACCGCTCGACGTCGGAGGACTTGTCCGAGGCGTCCCCCTCAACTGGGCGATCGCGTGGGCGATCTTCCTCGTCGTCGCGCGGATCATCGAGGCCACTGAGTCGACGGCGTCGAACGCTCTCGCCGGTGCGGGCCTGAGACTCCAGAACCGGGTTGCATGGACGGTCCACCTCGTATACGCCTTCATCGCCGCGACGGTCTGGGCCATCGCCCGCTCGGCGATCCCCGGAAGCGACGGCCTCGGCGGGCGAGTGATCTCCGATGCGGACTCCGGCGCCCTCGTCCCCCTCGAGGCCCTCGCTCTCTTCCTCGCTCTGGTCGCGCTCGGGGCCATCGCGTCGGTCATCGGTCACGCCTTCCGCGTCGGACGAGTGCGGGGCGGTGTCTGTGCGATCATCGTCTACGTCGTGTGGCTCTTCGACTGCGGGATGCTGCTCGTCTCCGCGTCGGCACCGAGCGGCGGCGGAGCGAGCGCGCGCGCAATCCTCGCCATTGCGCTCGTCATCCCCCTCGCCTCGATCCCCCTCGCGTGGGTCCTCGCCGAGCGCGGACCGATCGGTGCGGTCGGCTGACCCCGCTTCGCGCACCGCCGGTTCATCGACTTCCCGTCCCTTCCCCGAGCCGGTCGGGGATTGCGGTGACGCACGCAGTGGGGGACGAGGACGGGAGCGGATTCACTACAGTTGAGGCATGACCGATCGGCCGAACGAACCCGCGGCGCCATCCGCGCCACTCCACGAAGAAGCGGAGTCCCTCTCGGCCCCGCAGATCGATGTCCTCGCCCCCTGGGGACCGGCCGGACCGCCGCCCGCAGACGAATGGCGCGACGACATCCTCGGAACCGGCTACGAGTCGAGGACGATCCCCCTTCTTCCCGATGAAGAGGGCGAGGTCGTCGCCACGCTCGTCCGCTATCTCCCCCACCGCGACCCGCTGGCGAGCGCCGAGGCGAAGGCCTTTCCGAGGACGTCGGCGCTCTTCCTCCATGGGCGCAACGACTACTTCTTCCAAACGGAGCTCGCGCGGACGATGGCCGAAGCCGGATCCGCTTTCTACGCGCTTGACCTGCGAAAATACGGGCGTTCGCTTCGACCGGGTCAGACGATCGGCTACGTCGACGACCTCAGCGTCTACGACGAGGAGATCGGCGAGGCGATCGAGCTCATTCGCGCCGAGCAGGGCGACCTCCCTCTCGTCCTCGTCGCCCATTCGACGGGCGGCCTTATCGCGGCGCTGTGGGCGCATCGCCACCCCGGCGCCGTCGCCGCCCTCATCCTCGATTCCGCGTGGCTCGAGATGCAGAAGATGGCGCCCCTTCGCCCCGCGATGCAGCCGGTTCTCGGGCGCATCGCCTCGCGCAACCCCCACTGGGTCGTCCCCCTCGGCTCGGGTCCGGACTATTACGCGCGCTCGCTCAGGGATGGTTGGGCGGGGTCGGGCCTCCCCCTCCCCGCCGAGCTCGCCGGTCACGAGGACGATCCAGCCGTCACGGGCTGGGACTATGCGATCGAATGGAAGCGGCCGGGCTCTTACCCGGTGCCCGCGAAGTGGCTCGAAGCGGTGATGGCGGGTCATGAGGTCATTGAGAACGAGGTGCGGCTCGACTGCCCGGTCCTGTCGATGGTGTCCACGTCCTCGGGCTCGGGCGGCGAATGGTCGGAGAAGGTCTTCTCCTCTGATGTCGTTCTTGACGCCGGCATCCTCGCTGAGCGTTCGGCGAATCTGTCGAACATGGTGACGATTGCCCGGTTCCCGGGCAAGCACGATCTCTTCCTTTCAGATCCCGGTGTGCGTGCCGAGGTTTTCTCGACGATGAGGCGCTGGATCAGCGCATTCGTCTCCTAGGCTCCGGGAGTCATGCTTTCGGGCCGAACAGGTAATGCTCTCGGGGGCCTGAGGTAATGCTTTCGGGCCGAACAGGTAATGCTCTCGGGGGCCTGAGGTAATGCTCTCGGCGGAGGGAGG
>CAZJTN010000055.1:0-7797 GCA_964548945.1 uncultured Schaalia sp. | reverse complement strand
GTCCCCGGCCGCGCCACGTCACTGCTTCCCTAGGAAGGCGCAGGACTCTGCCGGGACATTCGTCGGAAAACGGAGGGCATTCGCGATAGCACACCGCTTCCCGACGAAGACACGGGATATTTCCGGCGCATTCGTCGGAAAACGCAGAGCAAGCGCGATAGCACACCGCTTCCCGACGAAGACACGGGATATTTCCGGCGCATTAGTCGGAAAACGGAGAGGAAGCGGAGGGCACGCACGACCGTGCGGCGTTTCCCGCCGGCTCCACCCGGCTCGGCCCGCCCCCGGGACGCAGAAGGGCCCGGCGCCTCCGAAGAGGCACCGGGCCCTGGACCCTTTCAGGTCCGACCGATCAGCGAGATCGAAAGATCACTTCGCCTTCTCGAGGATCTCTACGACGCGCCAGCGCTTCGTCGCCGAGAGCGGCCTGGTCTCCATGATGAGAACGAGGTCGCCAATGCCGCACTCGTTGTTCTCGTCGTGAACCTTGACCTTCGTGTTCTTGCGCATGACCTTGCCGTAGAGGGCGTGCTTCACACGGTCCTCGATCTGAACGACGACGGTCTTATCCATCTTGTCGCTCACGACGTAGCCACGACGGACCTTGCGGTCGTTGCGCGCGGTGGTTTCTGCCATGTCACTCACTCCTCGGTGCTCGGGGCGGTGCGGTAGCCGAGCTCCCGCTCACGCGCGATCGTGTAGATCCGGGCGATGTCGCGGCGCACGGTCTTCATGCGGCCGTGATCCTCGAGGGAGCCGACAGCCTGGGCGAAGCGCAGGTTGAAGAGCTCGGCCTTGGCCTTCTCGAGTTCCTTGGACAGCTGGGCGTCGTCCATGGCATCGAGGTCGGAAGTGGAAAGACCCTTTTCCGCCATCAGATGTCACCACCCTCTCGGACCACGAAACGGGTCTTCATCGGAAGCTTGTGCTGGGCACGGCGCATGGCCTCGCGGGCGAGAGCCTCGTCAACACCGCCCAGCTCGAACAGGATTCGACCCGGCTTGACGGGGGCGACCCACCATTCCGGGGCGCCCTTACCGGAACCCATTCGGGTTTCAGCGGGCTTCTTGGTGAGCGGGCGATCCGGGAAGATGTTGATCCACACCTTGCCGCCGCGCTTGATGTGACGCGTCATCGCGATACGCGCCGCCTCGATCTGGCGGTTGGTCACGTACGCGCCGGTGAGCGCCTGAATGCCGTATTCGCCGAACGCGAGCTCGGTGCCGCCGGAGGCGTTACCGGTGCGGTGCGGGCGGTGCTGACGGCGCCACTTGGTACGACGGGGAATGAGCATCGGGCTCAGGCCTCCGTTCCGTTTTCAGTAGCGGCGGGCGCGGCCTCGACGGGCGCCTGCTGCTGAGCGGTCTCCTGGTTCGGGCGTCCGCCGCGGCGCGGGCCGCGACGATCCCCGCGGCGTCCGCCGCGGTTGGCCTGCTCGGCCTGCTGGCGAGCGAATTCGCGCTCGGTGATGTCGCCCTTGTAGATCCACACCTTGACGCCGATGCGACCGAAGGTCGTGCGGGCCTCGTGGAATCCGTAGTCGATGTTCGCGCGGAGGGTGTGGAGCGGAACGCGACCCTCGCGGTAGAACTCCGAGCGGCTCATCTCGGCGCCGCCGAGGCGGCCCGACACCTGCACGCGGATGCCCTTGGCGCCGGCGCGCTGCGCGGACTGGATGCCCTTGCGCATGGCGCGGCGGAAGGAGACGCGGGCGGCGAGCTGCTCGGCGATGCCCTGCGCAACGAGCTGGGCGTCGAGGTCGGGGTTCTTCACCTCAAGGATGTTGAGCTGGACCTGCTTGCCGGTGAGCTTCTCAAGATCCTGACGGAGACGATCGGCTTCGGCGCCGCGGCGGCCGATGACGATGCCCGGACGCGCGGTGTGGAGGTCGACGCGCACGCGGTCGCGGGTGCGCTCGATATCGGCCTTCGAGATGCCGGCGCGCTCGAGGTTCTCGGTGAGGTTCTTGCGGATCGCGACGTCCTCGGCGACGTAGTCGGCGTAGCGCTGACCCTTCGTCGTGGAGTCGGAGAACCAACGGGAGCGGTGATCGGTGGTGATTCCCAGGCGGAACCCGGTGGGGTTGACCTTCTGGCCCATATCAGCGGTCTCCCTTCTTCTTGTCGTCCTTGGTGCCGACCACGACGGTGATGTGGCTCGTGCGCTTGAGGATGCGGCCCGCGCGCCCCTGGGCGCGAGGACGGAACCGCTTCATCGTCGGGCCCTCGTCGACGTAGGCCTCGAGGACCTCGAGTTCGGCCTCGTTGAAGGTCTCCCCGGCGGCTTCCGCCTTGACCTTCGAGTTGGCGACGGCGCTGAGGAGCACCTTACGAACATCGGTGGCGACGGCCTGCGGTGCGAACCGCAGGATGTCGGCGGCCTCCAGGGCTCCCTTGCCACGAACCTCGTTCACGACACGGCGGGCCTTCTGGGGCGTGACGCGGACATAACGCGCCTGCGCCTTGGCTTCCATTGAATCTGCCTCTTCTTCCCAGGACCGGCTCAGCGCCGGCGTCCCTTTCGATCGTCCTTGTCGTGGCTGCGGAAAGTGCGCGTGGGAGCGAACTCGCCGAGCTTGTGGCCCACCATCGATTCGGTGACGAAGACGGGGACATGCTTGCGGCCGTCGTGAACCGCGACGGTCAGACCCAGGAAGTCCGGGGTGATGACCGAGCGGCGCGACCAGGTCTTGATGACGTTCTTCGAGCCGGATTCGTTCGCAGCGTCGACCTTCTTGAGCAGGTGGTCGTCGACGAACGGGCCCTTCTTCAAACTGCGCGGCATAGTTATCGACTCCTACTCAGCGGTTCTTGCCGGTCTTGCGGCGGCGAACGATCAGGCGATCGCTGTCCTTGTTCGGACGGCGGGTGCGGCCCTCGGGCTTGCCCCACGGGCTGACCGGGTGGCGGCCGCCGGAGGTGCGGCCCTCGCCACCGCCGTGCGGGTGGTCGACCGGGTTCATGACGACGCCGCGGACGTGCGGGCGCTTGCCCTTCCAGCGCATGCGGCCGGCCTTGCCCCAGTTGATGTTCGACTGCTCGGCGTTGCCGACCTCGCCGACCGTCGCGCGGCAGGTGATTTCGACGTTGCGGATTTCGCCGGAGGGCATGCGCAGCTGCGCGAAGCGGCCTTCCTTGGCGACGAGCTGCACGGAGGAGCCGGCCGAGCGGGCGATCTTGGCGCCGCCGCCGGGCTTGAGCTCGACCGCGTGCACGACGGTGCCGAGGGGGATGTTGCGCAGCGGCAGGTTGTTGCCGGGCTTGATGTCGGCGTCGGGGCCGGCCTCGACGCGATCGCCCTGGTTGAGCTTGGCGGGGGCGAGGATGTAGCGCTTCTCGCCGTCCGCGTAGTGGAGGAGCGCGATGCGCGCGGTGCGGTTGGGGTCGTACTCGATGTGAGCGACGACCGCGGGGACGCCGTCCTTGTCATGGCGACGGAAGTCGATGACGCGGTACTGGCGCTTGTGGCCGCCGCCGCGGTGACGCGAGGTGACGCGGCCGTTGGAGTTGCGGCCGCCGGTCTTGTGCAGCGGGCGGACCAGCGACTTCTCGGGCTCGGAGCGGGTGATCTCGACGAAATCGGAGACCGACGCGCCGCGACGACCCGGGGTCGTGGGCTTGTACTTGCGGATTCCCATGTTTGTCCTCTACCTCTCCGGTTTTCAGGCCTGATCGCCGAAGATGTCGATGGCGCCTTCGCGCAGGGTGACGATCGCTCGCTTCACGTCCTTGCGCTTGCCCTGACCCGTGCGGGTCCGGTAGGTCTTGCCCTTACGGTTCTGAGTGGCCACCTGGCCGACCTTGACTCCGAAGATCTGCTCGATGGCGATCTTGATCTCGGTCTTGTTCGCGCGCGGGTCGACCTCGAAGGTGTACTTGCCCTCATCCATGAGGATGGAGGACTTCTCCGTGACGACGGGCTTCAGGATGATGTCGCGGGGGTTCTTGCCCGCTTCGAGGGTGCTCACTTGGTCTCCTCCTTGGTGCCGAGGAAGGACTCGAGGGCGGCCTGCGTGAACACGATGTCGTCGGCGTCGAGGACGTCGTAGGTGTTGAGCTGGTCGACCCAGAGGACGTGGACCTCGGGGACGTTGCGAAGGGAGAGGGCGGTGACCTCGTCCCCGCGCTCGAGGACGACGAGGGCCTGGCGGTCCTCGACGAGGTTGCGCAGCGCGGCGAGGGCGATCTTCGTCTTCGGGGTCTCATTCTCGATGAGGCCGGTGACGACGTGGATGCGGCCGGCGCGGGCGCGGTCGGAGAGAGCCGAGCGCAGCGCGCCCTGCTTCATCTTCTTGGGGGTCCGCTGGTCGTAGTCGCGCGGCTGGGGGCCGTGGACGATGCCGCCGCCGGTGAAGTGCGGGGCGCGGATGGAGCCCTGGCGGGCGTTGCCGGTGCCCTTCTGGCGGAAGGGCTTCTTGCCGCCGCCGGAGACCTGGCCGCGCGTCTTGGTCGCGTGGGTGCCCTGGCGGGCGGCCGCGAGCTGAGCGACGACGACCTGGTGCATCAGCGGGATGTTGGTGGGAACGTCGAAGATCTCGGCGGGGAGGTCGACCGAAGCGGTCTTCTTGCCCGTGAGATCGAGGACGTCGAGGGTCTGGACGTCAGACATTTCACGCACCCTTCACGGAGGAGCGAACCAGGACCACGCCGTTCTTCGGACCCGGGATGGCGCCGCTGATGAGCAGCAGGCCCTTCTCGGTGTCGACGGCCTGAACCTTGAGGTTCTGGACGGTACGACGGACGCCACCCATCTGGCCGGCCATGCGCAGGCCCTTGAAGATGCGTCCGGGGGTCGCGCAGGCGCCGATGGAGCCGGGCTTGCGGTGGTTGCGGTGCGCGCCGTGGGAGGCGGAGACGCCGGCGAAGCCGTGGCGCTTCATGACGCCGGCGAAGCCCTTGCCCTTGGTGTTGCCGGAGACGTCGACGGCCTGGCCGGCTTCGAAGGTGGCGGCGTCGAGTTCCTGGCCGAGCTCGTAGGAGTCGGCAGCGGAGGTGCGCACCTCGGCGAGGTGGCGGCGCGGCTCGACTCCGGCCTTGGCGAAGTGGCCGGCCATGGGCTTGGTCACCTTGCGGGCGGGGAGCTCGCCGAAGCCGATCTGGACGGCGGTGTAGCCGTCGACGTCCTCGGTGCGAACCTGCGTGACGACGTTGGTGTCGACCTGAACGACAGTGAGGGGCACGAGGCGGCCGTCGGCGTCCCAGACCTGGGTCATGCCGAGCTTGCGGCCGAGCAGCGCCTTCACGGGCGCGTGCTGCGTGTTGTCAGTAGTCATTGCAGATGTCCTCAGAGCTTGATCTCGATGTTGACGTCCGCGGGCAGATCGAGGCGCATGAGCGAGTCGACGGCCTTCGGGGTCGGGTCGATGATGTCGATGAGCCGCTTGTGGGTGCGCATCTCGAAGTGCTCGCGGCTGTCCTTGTACTTGTGGGGCGACCGAATGACGACGAACACGTTCTTTTCGGTCGGCAGCGGCACCGGGCCCACCACGGTGGCGCCCGCTCGCTGCACGGTGTCCACGATCTTGCGCGCGGAGCTGTCGATGACCTCGTGGTCATACGACTTGAGCCGGATGCGGATCTTCTGTCCCGCCATGCCGTCTTACCTCTTCTCGTACAGATTCGTCACCGGTCCCCGCGCTCGGGCGTGTCGCTTTTTCGGCGATGGTCGTGCGCGCGGTTCCCCCATGGGTGGAGGTGGACCGTTGTCTTGTCCAAAGATCACGGGCGTGATGCCCGGTCCGCAGAAGTCCTGCGAAACCGCCCCGCGGGGTTCGCGGGACAACCGTTCCAGTCTGGCAGATCCGCCTCTTCCCGGGCAAGTTCGTCGCTCGCCGTGGTCGTGTGAATCCTCCGACACCGTCCGGATGATCGTTTGCCGCTCGTCGTCCCGAGGACGAGGCCGGAGCCCCGTCTTGGGTGGGCCGGGCGGCACCGGTCAATGAGTGTACCCGCACTCGGGCGTGTCGGCCAAGACGGGTCTTCGTCACAGCGCGCGGCCCGCCGCTCCCTTGCCGTGTGCCGTGCGAGGTGCCGGGTTCACCCACAAGCTGCCGGGCTCACCCACGCCCCCTCACCCCCATCCAGCGTGAGGTGCCAGCTTCACCCACCAGGTGCCGACTCGGGGCGCCTCCCCTCACTCCCACCGAGCGTGAGGTGCCAGCTTCACCCACGAGGTGCCGAGTCGGGGCGCCTCCCCTCACCCCCATTCAGCGTGAAGTGCCAGCTTCACCCACGAGGTGCCGACTTCGACGACCGAACCCGGCACCCCACACCCCAACCCGGCACCTCATGCGCAGCGGGCGGCAGACGATCTCAAACAGCGTCCCCGTGAGGGGCAGCCCCTCTCGCTCGCGGGCGGGATCACAGCTCCATATCCGAAAGCCCCCGTCGCCCAGCTCCCTCGTTCTCCAGGACGCTCAAGGAGTGCGCCAGACGAGCCCCACCCCTTCTCGTCCGACCACGTGTTCTCCGGGACAGGGCACTCCCTAGATGAATCTCCGATCCCGTCCGTTCACCGATGCGGGCACGGGCTTCCACATGCCGGCGCCGAGCGCCGCGGCGCGCGAAGGCGCGTCATGGGGCCCGGGCCCGGCCTGTGCGAGCCGAAGGCCGAGGGCAAGCGCGAGCTCGGAGCGCAGGCGCGTGAAATCCCGGGAGTCGCTCCATTGGACGCGCACAACCTGCCAGCCGGCCCGTTCGAGCCGCTGCTGGCGATCCATGAGTTGACGTCTCTTCACTCGGAATTCCCGCTCGTCCGAGCCGAGCTTGTCCATCCCGTCGAATTCGATGATGAGTCGGATCTGCGGTACGGCGAAGTCGGCGAAGAACACTCGTCCGTCGACGGTGATGACGTGCTGGGCCTCGACCTCGTACGGGCACACGGTGAGGAGCACCCAAAGGAGCGCCGATTCGGCGATGTTCTCGCAGGCTGCGTCTGCGAGGGAAAGGACGACGCGAGCGCGTTTGCTTCCTTTGCGGCCGCTGAGCCCGTCGATGCGGGCGAGGAGTTCGACCTTGACCGTCTGGGCGCGGGCCCGGGATGCGGCGAGATCGAATCGGTCGAAGCGCGAGAGTGTGCGAAGTATTGCGCAGGCGGCGACGAAGGCTTCGAGGGGGTGCGCGGAGAGCGCCATGAGGAGCGCGGTGTCTTCAAGGGAGTCGACTCGCACGCCGTCGATGATGTGGCAAGGGCCGCCAGGGTCGACGCGCCATTGGAGGGAGCGGACCGCGGGGACGCGGTGGGGTCCGAGGTCGATCGCGGGGAGCTCGCATCCCGGGTAACGGCTGTGCGTGCGGACGCGGACGTCGGGATTGTGCACCCATTGGGGGATCTTGTGGAGGACGAGCGCGGAGGGGCCGACGAAGACGCACTCGCTGCGCATGGCGGCTGCGACGGCGAGGATGCGTCCGCGGGCGATGTCGCGCCATGCTTCCCAGGGTGTGCGTTCGGCATCGTCGCAGCTGAGGACGAGCCGGTACTTGATGGGAACGAGGGTCGGATCCTTCCGTTCGTGGGCGGTGAGTTCGCGGCTCGGGCGAAGGTCTCGGGTTTCGGGGGTCATGGAGCCAGAGTGCGCGATGGCGCTGGGAGGGTACGAGGTCGGGGCTGCGCTCGTGTGGACGCGAAATGAGTGGACGCCGTCCTGTGGAGGGCCCGCTCGTCCTTCTCCTGCTCGCCTCGGTGGGGCCGGCCGAGTCCGTGTTCCGTCCCGCTCTCAGCGCCCCGCTGCGCGGCTCTCGCCCCGCTGCGCGACACTTCCCCCTTTGTGCAGCACGCGTGAGGTGCCGGCTTGACCCG
>CAZJTN010000054.1:0-7822 GCA_964548945.1 uncultured Schaalia sp. | reverse complement strand
GCCCCGGCCCCGGCCGTGTCCGGCCCAGGGCTCCGCCCTCGTCCCCGAGGATCGGTCCGCGGCGTGCCCGCGCATGTTCGAGGGCCCACCTGTGGGCCGCTACGATGGCGCCCATGGGTAAAGCCAACCGCCGCAAGAAGGTCGCGAATCCCGCCGCAGCAGCGGCGTACCGCGCACCGATCCCCTTCGTCGCCCGCCCCTTCGAGGGCCTCGCCCGCGAAGTCGAGCTCGTCGCCATGCGCGAGATCATCCCCGCCGCGATCATGAGCGCCCGCACAGACGCGGCGCACGGGTCCGTCGGCTTCGACCTCGTCACCCTCCTGCCCGACGGCCTCTCCGCGATGATCCGCCCCGACGGCCGGATCCTCGTCGCCGCGCAGACCCGCTCCGCCTCCGCCGACCTCTCCCACGACCTCGCCGGAGCCCTCCTCGCAGCCATCGCGAAGAAGGAGGCCGGCGCCGAGGGTGCCGTCGACTTCGACGTCCGCGAGCCCTCCGAGCGCCTCCAGGACCTCCTCGACCCCGAGGGCTTCTCCGAGATGGAGATCGTCGAGGACTTCCGCTTCTGGCTCGACCCGGAGGAAGAACTCGACGAGCACACGCGCCACGCCCTCGAGGAGAACCGCGAGGCCATCATCCCGACCGTCGCCGTCCCCGGCGTCCACGGCATGTACTGGTGCGAGATGAACCGCAACTTCGTCCGCTTCGTCGCGGACGTCGACGAGTCGCGCCTCTTCGACGCGCTCGCCCGCCTCCACGCCGAAGGACGCGCCCGCCTCACGGAGGGCTCCCGCTTCGTCGGCGCCTTCCGCGCCTGCGGCATCGCGATCCCCGTCTTCGAGCTCGCCGAGGGCGAGACGGCTGACGACGTCGCGAAGGACGCGGCCGCCTTCGCGGCAGCCCTCGAGGAGGCCCTCGCCGAGACAACGCCCCTCAGCCCCGAGGAGCGCCGCGCCCGCCAGGGCCTCGTCTCCCGCCAGGTGACGATCCGCTGACGCGCCGGGCGCCGGGAACCCCCGGCGCCCGCGTCGTGCGCGCCGCTGCGGCTACAATACGGGCGTGGCATCACCCGGCGTCCCCCTCGACCGAAGCGCGCCGCAGCGCGTCGCCGCGATCATCCCCGCCCACGACGACGGGCACGACGTCGCCGCCACTGTGCGCGCCTGCCGGGCGATCCCCGGCGTCGACCTCCTCATCGTCGTCGACGACGGATCCGAGGACAACACCGCCGCCTCAGCCCGCGCCGCCGGTGCCGTCGTCGTCCGCCACTCCGTCACGCGCGGGCGCGCTTCGGCAGTCGAGACGGGCGTCAAGGTCGCCGCGATGCGCGACCGCGCCGACTGGCCCGCGCGCCACCTCCTCATCCTCTCCTCCGACCTCGGGGAATCCGCCGTCGAGGCGACCGCCCTCGTCGAAGCGGTGATGAACGGGGAGGCCGATGTCGCCTGCGCGATCCCCGCGGTCTCCGAATCCCGCCTCCGGTACTCCCGCGCCCACGCCCTCGCGCGCGCGATGATCCGGCGCGCAACCGGATGGGAGCCGAGCTACCCTCTCGCCCCGGTCCGCTGCGCGACCCGCGAGGCGATCCAGGCGGCGATGCCCTTCATGAACGGTTACGGCCTCGAGGTCGCGATGACCATCGACGTCCTCGTCGCCGGCCTGTCGATGATCGAGATCCCCTGCCATTTCGAACGGACGGGCGCCGATAAGTGGCTCGGCGACCTCAACCGCTCGATGCGCTTCACCGACACGGCGATCGCCTCGGCGCGCAAGGCGATCCACCGGGTCCGCATCCCCCCGGAGAGGCGGATCCACTCCGACGCCCACCAGGGGATCGGCATCCCCTACCCGCGCCCCGCGCGCGAGCGGGCCGCCGAGGCTCCCCTCGAGTCCGACTGAGGAGCCCCGCCCTCGTCGCCCGGACCATCGGCGCCGCGGCGATGAGCTCCCGGGCGGCGCAGGGGGCGCCGGCCGGAACGCGCCTTCCGGAGCCGGCGCCCCCAACGGGTCTCGAGCGCTCAGCCCGCTGTGCGGAGCCTCAGGGAGTTGAGGACGACGAACACCGAGGAGAAGGCCATCGCCGCGGCGGCGAGCATCGGGTTGAGGAGCCCGGCGATCGCGAGCGGGATCATCGCGACGTTGTAGGCGAAAGCCCAGAAGAGGTTCCCCTTGATGATCGCGAGGGTCCTGCGGGAGATCCGGATCGCCGTCGCCGCGCTCGTGAGCTCGGAGTTGACGAGGGTGATGTCGGCGACCTCGATCGCGACATCGGTGCCCGAGCCCATCGCGATGCCGAGCCCGCGCGCGCCCGCCTGGGCGAGGGCCGCGGCGTCGTTCACGCCGTCCCCGACCATCGCGACGACCCGCCCCTCGTCCTGGAGGGAGGCGACGACCGCGCGCTTGTCCTCGGGAAGGACCTCGGCGATGACCCGGGAGATCCCCACCTCATCGGCGACCCTGCGTGCGGCCGCCTCATTGTCCCCGGTGAGGAGGATCGGCTCGATGCCGAGCTCGGCGAGGGAGGCGATCGCCTCCTTGCTCGTCGGTTTGACGGCGTCGCGCACGACGAGGACCGCGAGCGGCACCGCGCCCGCGAGGCGCTCGGGGAGGACGCGGCCCGCCCGCGCGGGAGCGGGCTGCTCCTCGCTGCGCGCCGCGGCCTCGGCGTCGGAGCGGTCGAGGACGGTCCCCGTGTAGCCCGCCGCGTTGACGACCTCCTCGAGCTCCGCATCGGAGTGGGGCGCACTGAGGGTGATCGTCGCGGACTCGGTCGCGAGGTTGACCGAGGCCTGAACGCCGTCGAGCTTGGAGAGCTTGCGCTCGACGCGACGCACGCAGGAGGCGCAGGTCATGCCCTGGACGTTCATCGTCACCGTCGCGAGGGGCGCGGGGGCGTCGGGGTCGAGGAGCGCCTCGAGGGAGGGGTCGAGGACCCGCTCGGCTCGGCCCGATTCCGACCAGCCGGGGACGAGGGCGGCGACGACCGCGGTCGAGGCTGAGGCCTCGGCGCGCGAGAGCCCGGCGCGCAGATCCGCGGGGAGTTCCACGCCCATCGCCTCGAGCCAGGAGGCGCGGCCGACGAGGGCGAGCCCCTGACCGGAAGGGAGATCGACGAGGGCGGAGGCACCGAGCCCCGCGTGGTTCGCGAAGGCCGAGACCGGTGCGGGGGCGAGGCCGCGCTCTGCGGCGCCCGCGACGATCGCGCGGGCGACGGGGTGCTCGGACCCGGATTCGACTCCGGCGGCGATCGCGAGCGCATCCCCGAACTCGGCGGCGCCCGAGGCGAGGCTGAGGTCCTCGAGGGCCATGCGTCCGCTCGTCACGGTCCCCGTCTTGTCGAGGACCATCGTGTCGATCGTCCGGGTCTGCTCGAGGATCTCGGCGGATTTGATGACGATCCCGAGGCGCGAGGCGCGCCCGGAGCCGACGAGGAGGGCCGTCGGGGTCGCGAGGCCGAGGGCGCAGGGGCAGGCGACGACGAGGACGGCGACCGCCGCCGTGAAGGCCGCCTGGAGGGTCGAGCCGGCGAGGAGCCAGCCGATGAAGGTGAGGACCGCGATCACGATGACGATGGGAACGAAAACGGAGGAGATCCGGTCGGCGAGGCGCTGGACCGGCGCCTTCCCGGCCTGGGCCTCGGTCACCATGCGGGAGATCCGGGCGAGGGCGGTATCGGCGCCGACGCGGGTCGCGCGCACGTCGAGGGCGCCCCAGGTGTTGACGGTCGCCCCGGTCGCCTCGTCGCCCGGGCCGACGTCGACGGGCACGGACTCGCCCGTGAGGAGGGAGGCGTCGAGGGCGGAGTTGCCGAACTCGACGACGCCGTCGGTCGCGACCTTCTCTCCGGGGCGCACGAGGAAGAGATCGCCGACCTTGAGCTCGGAGACGGGGACGCGGATCTCCTCGCGTTCGCCGCTCGCCTCGTCGATGCGCAGGAGGGTCGCCTCCTTCGCCCCGAGCTCGAGGAGGGAGCGCAGCGCATCGCCCGCGCGGTAGCGGGTGCGGGCCTCCATCCAGCGGCCGAGGAGGAGGAAGAGGACGATCGTCGTCGCGCCCTCGAAGTAGATCTCCGCGTGGTGCCCGGAGGCTCGGGGGAGGAGCGTCATCGACATCCGCATGCCGAGTTCGCCCGCACCGCCGAAGAGGAGGGCCCACCAGCTCCACAGGGTCGTCGCGATGACGCCGAGGGAGACGAGGGTGTCCATCGTCGTCGAGCCGTGGCGGCCCGCCGCGAAGGCGGCCCGGTGGAAGGGCCAGGCGCCCCAGGTGACGACCGGGATCGAGGCGAGGGCGACGACCCACTGCCAGCCGGTGAACTGGAGGGCGGGGAGCATCGAGAGGACGAGGGCGAGGAGCCCGAAGGGGAGGGAGACGAGGAAACGGCGCTTGAGGAGCTCCGCGTGGGCGCGTGCGCCCTCCCCGACCTGGGGAGCGCGCGGCGCGGCGGCAGCGGAGCGGGGGGATGCGTCGGCGAGCGATGTGGACACGGGGGTGCTTTCTTCTTCCGCGATCCGGGGCTTTCGCGATGGTGTCGGTGCGGCCCGGGTGCGGGGTTTCGGTCGATCCCCCGGCGCCGTGCGTCGGGGCCCGGGGATCGGCCAGGAGGTGTCCCCGGCTCGGCGCCGGGGGCCGGTCGGGCTCTCGCCCGCGGCGGATCAGAAGTCGCGCGTGATGCCGACGAGCTCGAATCCGGCTTCGGAGACCGCCTCGCGGAGCGCGTCGTCGTCGAGGAGGGCGTCGGAGAGGACGGTGACCTTCGAGGTGCCGCCCGAGTTGAGGATGACATCGACGTGCTTGACGCCGCCGACCCCCTCGAGCTCCTCGGTGACGGAGGCGACGCAGTGCCCGCAGTTCATGCCGTTGACGGCGAGTTCGACGGTGCGGTCGATGTCCATGCTCATAATGTGCTCCTTGTGGTCGGGATCGGCGCGGGGCGCCCGCCCCTCGCCGCGTGTGGGGGTGCGTTCAGGACTTGATGAGGCGGGCGATGGCCTTCGTCGCCTCTTCGATCTTCTCGCGGCCCGCTTCGTCGGATTCCTTCGCGGCGCCGACGACGCAGTGGTTCATGTGGTCTTCGAGGAGGCCGATGGCGACGGAGTCGAGGGCCGACTGGACGGCCGACACCTGGGTGAGGATGTCGATGCAGTACTCGCCCTCGGAGACCATGCGCTGGAGACCGCGGACCTGTCCCTCGATGCGGCGCAGCCGCGCGAGGTAGCGATCCGTGGAGGCGGAGTATCCGTTCGACATTCGCCCGTCCTTCCTTCTCGAGACACCTCGACCATACCCCTAGGGGGTATAGCTGTCAATGGGGGGAGCGTCTTCCCGAGGCCGCGGCTCGAGCCCGGGATTAGGCTGAATCCGACAGCCCGAGGAGACCGCACGGCACCGCGGGGACAGGGATCGGCACCCGGAGGGAGGGGAGCATGGCCGTGAAGCGCACGCGCCCCCGCGTCTACGCGCAGCGCCGGGTTCCCCAGGCCTACCCGCCCGTCTACGTCCGCGTGAGGCTCATCCCCCTCGTCCCCGCCCTCGCCTCCGCCGCCGCCCTCGGAATCGCCTCGACGATCCCGGCGCTCCCCGCCCCCTGGCGGGACTCCGCCCGCGGACGCGCCCAGAAGATCGGCTCCGAGCTCTCCGAACGCTCCCAACGCCTCTTCTTCGACCGCCCCGGCCTCGACACCCTCTTCGTCCGCTCCCTCGCAGGGGCCGCCGGCGCACTGACGAGCGTGATCTCGGGCGGAATGCGCGCGAGAATCGCACTCCGCACGGGCGTCGAAGGCCTCGCCCCCCACTGCGGGCTCGGCCGCGCCGGCGCCTCGGCGGCCGCCAAAGTCCTCCCCCTCCTCCCGAAGCGCCCCTACGACGCGCTCATGACCTCGATCCTCACCGCCTCCACCGCGGTCGGGGCGATGCGCGGCGGCGCCGTCCACGCCCACCTCCTCCGCGACCAGGGCGCCTCCCCCCAGCTCGCACCCCCGCGCGCGGGCCACCCCAAGGCGCAGCTCCGCCGCCTCTCGGCACCGACGACCCTCGGCGACATGTGCGCCGACATCGACGACCTCTACTGGGCGATGACCGACGGGCACACCGTGAAGATCACCCGCGTCGGCGAGGGCGGGGCGCGCCGCTGGCTCGTCTCCCTGCCCGGAACCGCCCACACCGACTTCGCCTCCACCGAGAACCCCGCGGACATGGAATCCAACGTCCGCGAAATGCTCGGCCTCGAATCCGGGATGCGCCTCGGCCTCGTCAAAGCCCTCCACGACGCGATGCGCCGCGACGGCGTCGCCCCCGAGGACTACGCCTCCGAACCCGTCCTCCTCGTCGGCCATTCCCAAGGCGGGCTCGTCGGCGTCGCCCTCGCCTCCAAAGCCCCCGAAGCGGTTGGCGTCGACATCGAGGCGATCCTCACCGTCGGCGCCCCCGCGCGCCGCCTCCGCATCCGACCCGAGGTCACCATGGTCGCCGTCGCCCACGACCAGGACATCATCCCCTCGACCGACGGCACCCCCGACCGCGTCCCCGACCACCGGGTGAGCGCCGGACGGAGCCTCGGCCGACCGAAGACCTCCCCGCTCTACTACGCCCACTCCTCGGCGACCTACACCGAAACCGTCCGCCACCTCGAACGCAAAGTGAGGGTCGCCCCCTGGGGGCGCCTCGCCTCCGCGGTCGCCGCCCTCTCGGACTTCCTCCCCCAACCCGGCGAGGCGACGCGCGTGATGTTCTACGAGATCTGGCAGGAGATCCTCGAACCCCAGCGGCGCGCCGCCCGCGACGCCTTCGTCGACCTCGACCGCGCCGAGGACTTCGCGCCCGTCGACTACGAGTACGCGTGGTCGCCCGCGCCCCTCTTCCCCCCGCCCGACACGCCTCCGAAGCACTTCGCCGGCCTCGCCGCGGGACCCAAGGGGCGCGCCGCCGCGCCCGACGCCGATGGGGGCGCCGCCCCCGGAAAGGGGACGGACGATGAGTGAGCGCCCCTCCCAGCCCTGGCGCGAAGTCGCGCGCTGGATGAACGCGGGCACGCCCGTCAACAAGGGGAGCGGAAGCGCCCCCGCCCGCAAGCTCCCCGAGATCGGCAACCCGCTCCTCGTCGGCGCCCTCGGCGTCGGCGCGCTCGGCGTCGGCGTCGCGATGCGGGCGATGCGCCCGACGAAGCGGGGCGGGCGCTCCGAGCGCTTCCGCTCCCTCGTCCTCGTCGCCCTCGACGAGGCCGGAGCCTCCGGCGGGATCGGCATCGCCGCGGCACCCGGCATCGACGCCCGCGTCGACGTCCGCGAGGGCTTCGGCAAACCGACCCTCGCGAGCCTCGACATCCTCCTGCCCGCAGGGGTCTGCGCCCCCGCCCCCGAGCTCGCCGAGATCCTCGACCGCGCGACCCGCGCCGTATGGGACAACCGAGAACTCGCTCCCCTCGCCGTCCGCGGCCGCGTCCTCTCCGCACCGCTCGCCCCCGGCGCGAAGGAATCCGTGCACGAGGACGGGGCCGACACGGCCACGAACGAGAGGATCGACGTCACCGGCCCCATCGAGCGCCTCGTCCTCGCCGATATGACGGCGATCGGATTCGAGGATGAGATCGCGCGCCCCGCCGACCTCTACGCCCGCTACGGCGCGCCCGCCTCCGATCCGAAGTGGCGGCCCTGATCCACGCGGATCCGGGCGAGCAGCACCGCCCTCGGCCCCGGGCTACGCGCCGGCGAACCGGATGAAGGGCGTCGTCGAGGTGATCGCGGCGAGCCCCGAACGCTCGAGGATCCGCCGCGACATCGGCGTCGAATCCGAGTAGAGGTAGGTCGCCCCCAGTGCGAGCGCC
>CAZJTN010000053.1:0-8138 GCA_964548945.1 uncultured Schaalia sp. | reverse complement strand
CGCGGGGAGCGGCCCCGGGTCCGAGGAGGACGAAGGGGGCCGGCCCGCGGGCCGGCCCCCTTGAGGGTCGTGGTGATCGATCAGTAGTGGGAGACGACCGTCGTCCCCATCTCCGACCAGTCGTAGATGAACTTCGCGGCGCTCACCGGCATGTTCACGCAGCCGTGCGAGCCGCCCGGGCCCGACCAGCCGAAGGAGGAGCGCCAGGGCGCGCCGTGGAGGGCGTAGGAGCCGGTGAAGTAGGTGACCCAGGGGACGTCCGGGGTCTCGTACTTCGTCCCGTCGGAGTTGAGTCCGCGCATCGTCTGCGACTCGTACTTGAGGTAGACGTGGTAGGTGCCCGTGACGGTCGGGGTGTCCGGCGCGCCCGGCACCATGTAATAGGGGCCGCCGACGACCTTCGCGCCCTCATAGGCGATGACGGTCGCGGTCGAGAGGTTGATGTCGATCCACTTCTCGCCCTCGGCCGCCTGGTAGACGAGGTTCTCCGAGCCTTCGGCGACCTGGCGGGTCTCGTAGCTCGGCTCGATCTCGTCGTAGTCGAACTCGCCCGAGTACGCCTGCCCGGATTCGAGGGCGGCGACGAGGGCGGCGGCGACCTCATCCGCATTGTTCGCCGACCAGCCGGACACGCCCTGCTTCGCGACGGTGAGGACCTCGCCCTTCGAGTTCACATTGTTGATGCCGTTGACGACCTCGACATTCGTCTCCTCGGCCGTCGCCTCCACCCAGGCGCCCGCCTTCTCATCGTCGATCGACGGGGCCTCGAGGGTGCCGTCCTCCTTCGTCCCGATGACGACCCACGAGGCCTTCTCGGCCGCGGAGGCGGTGAAGGTCTCGATGCCGTCGGAGACGGTGACGTCGAGGGCGACGAGGGCGTTCGCGGCGGCCGCCGCCGAGGCGGCGTCCTGCGAACTCACGACGGGAGCGACCTCCTCGGGGTCGAGGGTCGCCGAACCCGAGGCGAGCGCCTCCGCCCGATCGACGACGGTCGCCTTGACCTCCTCGGCGTCGACGAGCGCACCGGAGGCCGCCTCCGTCGAGACGAATGATGCGCCGTCCTCGGAGAGCTCGACCGCCCCCTCCTTCGCGGCCTGGCCCGTCGTCTCGGCGAGTTCGCTCGCGAATGCGGAGAGGGCCTCCTCATCGGTCGTGAGGACCGGGGCGATGTCGGTCTTCGAGAAGAGCGCGCCGATCTGCGTCCCGAGGTTGGAGTTCGCCGCGAAGGCCGCATCAACGGTCTTCTCGGCGTCGACGCCCACGCCCGCGTCGGCGAGTGTGGAGGTGATCGTCCGTCCGCCGATGAGGAAGTCGACGGTGACCGCGTCCGCGCGCTCGGTCACCGAGGCGAGGGCCTCCTCGCGCGTCATGCCGGTGATCGATTCGCCCGCGATGGACACGCCGGGAAGCGCCTTGTCCTGATAGGACACCGCGTAGGCCGCCGTCGCCCCTGCGGCGACCGCGACGACGGCGACCGTCGAGCCGATCGCCCACTTCATCTTCGCGCTGAGTGTGGAAAGCATCGCAGCCATGCTATCGGCAGATTTCAACAGTTGCGAGAGAAGTCCCACCTGGCGTATGGGGTACTCGCCACAGACGGCCCCCGCCCTCCCCGCGGCGGCTCGCGCGCGGGCCGGGGGGCCTAGGCTATTGGGGTCAGAAGGGACTCCGGTCCCACGTCGTCGAAGGAGGCCCCGATGCCGGACACCCGCGTCCTCGTCGTTCCCGGAGGAGTGAAGATCGGCGCCGTCGCACTCGCGAACGCCGCGCTCCACAAGCTCGTCGAACTCCACGAGGAGCGCGCGGCCGACCCCGCGCACCCGGCTCCGCACACCGTCGTCGTCCTGCGCGATCCGGCCGAAGTGGCGCCCTCGACGCTCCGCGGTTCCGCCCTCACCCCCGCCGAGGCCTTACCCGCCGAGGCCATCCCGGGCCTCCAGGCCGGACTCCCCGACCCCGCCTTCTTCGACGCGATCGACCTCGTCATCCAGACCTCGGGCTCGACGGCGGGCGGGCCGCGCCTCGTCGGACTCCCGATCGAGGCCCTCATCGCCTCCGCCGAGGCGACGCATGAGGCCCTCTCCGGCCCCGGCCGCTGGATCCTCGCGCTGCCCGCGCACCACATCGCCGGCGCGATGGTCCTCCTGCGCTGCGCGCTCGCCGACACCGCGCCCCTCGTCGTCGAGGCCGAGGGCGCCTTCGAGCCGCGCTCCCTCCTCCCGGCGATCGCGGGCGCGACCGCGGATCCGGCCGTGCCCGGCTACCTCTCCCTCGTCCCCACGCAGCTCGCCGCGTGCCTCGACGCCGATGAGGAGGTCGTCTCGGCGCTCCGCTCGCTCTCGGCGATCCTCGTCGGCGGCTCCTCGATCCGCACGGACCTCCTCGAGCGCGCCGAGGCGGCGGGCCTGCGGGTCGTCACGACCTACGGGATGACGGAGACCTGCGGGGGCTGCGTCTACGACGGCGTCCCCCTGCGCGACGTCGAGGTCCGCGCGGTCGACCGCGATGGGCATTCGCGCCTCGCGATCTCCGGGCCGGTCCTCATGACCCGCTACCTCGAGGGCGATTCCCCCTTCTTCGAGGAGGGCGGGAGCCGCTGGCTCCTCTCCGGCGACCTCGGCCTCATCACCGGCGCCGGGCTCGTCAAGGTCGAGGGGCGCGTCGACGACGTCGTCATCACCGGCGGCCTGTCCGTCGCGCCCGCCCAGGTCCTCGACGCGATCCTCGCTTCGGGCGTCGTCGAGGACGCGTGGGTGACCTCCACGCCGGATGAGAAGTGGGGCGAAGTCGTCACCGCCCTCGTCGTCCCCGCGGCGATGCCCGCCGACGAGGAGGCGATGGCCGAGCTCGGCCGCCTCGTCCGCGACGCCGCGGGGGCGCGACTCGGACGCGCCTACGCGCCTCGCCGGATCGTCGCCGTCGACGCGCTCCCCTATCTCGAGGGCGTGAAGATCGACCGGATCGGCGCGAGCGCGATCGCCGAGAGCGAGACCCGCCCCGAGCGGGATTGGTGGCGCTGACGGGCCCGTCCCCGCATCGGGGAGGCGACAGCCCGGCGCGGTCCGGGCACGGGGGCGGAGCGGACCGCCCGATGAAGCGGAGGGATCCGCACGAGGGCGGGAGGACCGCCGGAAGGAACGAAGGCATGGCGACTGCGGCGCAGTGGATCGAGGGGGCCCGGCCCCGGACCCTCCCCGCGGCGGCCTCCCCCGTCCTCGTCGGGACGGCGGCGGCCCAGGCCCTCGGCGGCCTCCACCCGGGGCGCGCGCTCCTCGCGCTCCTCGTCGCCCTCGCGCTCCAGATCGGGGTCAACTACTCGAACGACTACTCCGACGGGATCCGGGGGACCGACGCGCAGCGCAAGGGCCCGGCCCGCCTCACGGGCGGGGGTCTCGCCGCTCCGAGGACGGTGCTCGCGGTCGCGCTCGGCTTCTACGCGCTCGCCGGGGTCGCCGGGCTCGTCCTCCTCGCCGTGTCCGGCCGGTGGCTCCTCCTCATCCCCGGCGTCCTCGCGGTCCTCGCCGCATGGTTCTACACGGGCGGGAGGACGCCCTACGGTTACCTCGGCATCGGCTTGTCCGAGCTCTTCGTCTTCGTCTTCTTCGGCCTCATGGCCTGCGTGGGGACGACGTGGACGCAGATCCGGGAGGCGCCCGCCTGGCTGTGGGCCCTCGCCTCGGGGCTCGGCCTCCTCTCGGTCGCCCTCCTCATGGTGAACAACATCCGCGACATCCCCTCCGACACGGAATCGGGGAAGAGGACTCTCGCGGTCCGCCTCGGCGAGGGCGCCTCCCGCGGCGTCTACTCGGCGTGCTACACGATCGCCGTCTCGATCGTCGGGGCGGTCCTCCACTCGCTCGGCTTCTCCGGGCTCGTCTCGATCGTCACGATGCTCGCCCTCGCCCTCGCGGCAGCGCCCGCGATCGTCCCGGTGACGACGGGCGCGAAGGGCCGCGATCTCATCCCCGCGCTGCGCACCACGGGCCTCTTCACGCTCGCCTACGCGCTCCTCGTCTCCGTCTTCCTCCTCCTCGCCTGAGACGCCCGGCGCTCGCCACGGGCCGTGGGGCGCAGCCCGCGCCCGGGCGATAAACTCGACGAATGCTGAGAGTTCTCGCCGTCATCGCCTGGATCGCGATCACCGTCTACGCGATCGCGGACTGGTACCGCACGCCGGAGGAGGAACTCCCGGCCCGCATGCCCAAAGCGATGTGGCTCGTCCTCATCATCATCACGATCCCCTCCTTCTCCCTCGGCGCGATCGCGTGGATCATCGTCCGCGCGGTCACGCGCGCCGAGGCCGGCCAGCCGCCCCTCCCCCCGCTGGCGGTGCCGAGGCCCCCGCGCGCGCCCGCCGCTCCCCCGCGTCCGATCGCCCCCGACGACGACCCGGAGTTCCTCTTCCGGATCGAGCGCGACATCCAGCGCGAGAAGCGCGCCCGCGAAGGGGAGCGGCGCGAATCGGGCGACGCCGGGCGGCCGGCCGCAGCGCGGGACTCGGCGGATCCTTCCCCGGACCCGGCCGATTCGGGCGAGCACGGCTCCCCGGCGCGCGGGGCGGACGGGCCCGCCGGTCGCGCCGACTCCGCTGAGGATCACCCCGCCTCCGGGGAGGAGGGGCCGAGCGCCCCGAGGGCCGACTGACCCCTTCGCGGGGGCGGCCTCAGCGTTTGAGAGTCGCCGCCGAGTCCCCGGGCGTCATGTCCTGCGCGCGGCCGAGGAGCTCGGCGGCCGGTTCCGCGTAGGTGATCGCAAGGAGCGTCGAGTCGGAGAACTCGAAGGTCGTGATCGAGGCGAGCGAGCAGTGCCGGGACCACGGGGCGTGCGGGAGCGGCTGCTTGCGCGCGAATCGCGTGAGGATCGTGATGGGGCTCTGGTGCGAGACGAGGAGAGCCTCGCGCCCCTTCGCTTCGGCGAGGGCGGAGGAGACGGCGGCCCGCATCCGCGAGGCGATCGCCGTGTAGGGCTCGCCCCAGCTCGGTTCGAGCGGGTTGCGGTAGTAGCGCCAGTTCTCGCGCTTGAGGAAGATCGAGCGGTCCGAGTTCACCGCTTTGCCCTCGAAGAAGTTCCCCGCTTCGATGAGTCGCGGGTCGGACTCGATGGGCAGCCCGTAGGCCGCGGCCGTCGGCGCGGCGGAGAGCTGGGCGCGCAGGAGCGGCGAGGAGATGACGCGGGCGATGTCCGCGCCGCTGGAGACGAGGTGCTCGGCCGAGAGGCGCACCATCTCGTGGCCGAGCCCGGTGAGCCCGAATCCCGGGAGGCGGCCGTAGAGGACGCCCTCGGGGTTGTCGACTTCGCCGTGGCGCATGACATGGATTCGCGTCGAGGTCATGGGCCCAGTCTCCCACGGCTCGGGGCGCCGCTCCCTCCCTTCGGCCCGCCGAGCCGCGTCCTCGCCGATCGGTCGGCGCCTGGGGGACGAGGGCGGGGCCGGCGCGGGCCCCGGGCGCTCAGCGGCTCCGCATGATCTTCTCGAGCGGGCGGCCCTTCGCGAGCTCGTCGACGATCTTGTCGAGCATGCGGATCCGTTTGATGAGCGGGTCCTCGATCTCCTCGACGCGCATCCCGCAGATCATGCCGGTGATGAGCTCGGCCTCGGCGACGAGGCTCGCCCCTTCGAAGAAGCCCTCGAGGGAGACTCCCGACTCGACGGCGGCACCGATCCCGGCCTCGTCGTAGCCGGTGAGCCAGGTGATGATCGTGTCGAGCTCCTCCTTCGTCCGCCCCTTCTTCTCGACCTTGTCGAGGTAGAGCGGGTAGACGGAGGCGAAGGGCATGGCGAAGACCTTCGCCCAGCGATCGGCCATGGGGGTCCTTCCGGGTCGGCGCCCGGGGTCGGGCGGGGAGGGGGGACGGGAAGGGCCCGGCCGAACGGCCGGGCCCTTGCGCTCACTTCTTGTTGCGGCGCTGGTGGCGCGTCTTGCGCAGGAGCTTGCGGTGCTTCTTCTTCGCCATGCGCTTGCGGCGCTTCTTGATCACGGAGCCCATGGGGTTCCTCCCTCGTGTCTGGAGTGCTGCGCGGCGGAGGTTACCACCGCTCGTCGGTTCATGCCCCGAAAGGCATAGCGGGAGCCATCCTACCCGCTTCAGCCGCCGATTCCGCTCGCCCTGTCCTCGCTGTGATCGGCGAGACCGGAATTGATGATCTGGCCGACCGCCGCCTCGGGCACGCGGAAGGACTTCCCGACCCTGATCGCGGGCATCTCGCCGGAGTGGATCAATCGGTACACGGTCATCTTCGACACGCGCATGAGGTCCGCCACCTCGGCCACCGTCATGAAGCGGGGAGCGGACTGCTGATCCATAGGGACTCCTGAACTCGAAGAGGCGCTTCCTCGATCGCGGTGAGATGCACGATCCGCCTCAGGGCCATACTAGTGGGTGAGAATAGACCGTCCGCAACTTTCGGCACAGGCGTTTCACGCGCCCCGGGATGCGCCTGAGCATCACGGACCCGGATGCGCGGCGTCGACCGACGAAGAAGGGGGGCCCATGACGGCTCGCAAGCAGTCGCGCCGGGGCTCCTCCCAGCCGCATCGCCGTCACCGCCTCCCCCTCGCCGGCAAGGGCCCTCTCCACGAGGACCCCGCGCCCGCCCCGAGCCTCGAGGAGGCCGCGCCGACCGACCCGGTCCCGACCTTCGACTCCGACGAGGCCCCCGCCCCGAGCGCGCCCTCGCGCACCGACTTCACGACGGGCCGCGTCAACCCGGATGAATTCGCCGAGGACCCCTTTCCGGTCGTCCGCCGGGTCGGGGCGCCCCGCTACACGCCGAAGTCGACGCCCCTGGACGCCCTGCGGGGCTGGCTCGCCCGTCAGGCCCGCTATTCGCCCGCCCGCCTCGCCCTCGGGATCTTCGCGCTCATCATCGCGGTGATCACCGCCCTCCTCAGCCTCCCCTTCGCCTCCGTCTCGAACCGGCCCGTCCCCTTCGTCGACGTCCTCTTCACGGCGGTGTCGGCGGTGTGCGTGACGGGCCTGACGACGGTGGACACCGCGACCTACTGGACGGTGTTCGGGCAGGCCGTCATCGCGCTCGGCATCATGATCGGCGGCCTCGGCGTCATGACCCTCGCCTCGATCCTCGCCTTCGCCGTCTCCCGCCACGTCGGCCTCACCCAGCGCATGCTCGCCCAGCAGGAGACGAAGTCCGACGGCCTCGGCCAGATCTCCGGCCTCATCAAGGCGGTCATCGGGACCTCCCTCACGGCCGAGGCCCTCCTCTTCCTCGTCTTCCTCCCCCGCTTCCTCACCATGGGCGAGCCGCCGCTGCGCGCCGCGTGGGAAGCGCTCTTCATGTCGATCTCCGTCTTCAACAATGCGGGCTTCGTCATCCTCGTCGGCGGCCTCGCCCCGCACGTGTCCGACTGGTGGATGCTCATGCCGATCATCTTCGGCACGGCGATCGGCGCGATCGGCTTCCCCGTCATCCAGGACCTCGCGGCGCGCTGGCGCACACCGGAAAAGTGGAGCCTCCACACGAAGCTCACCCTCTCCGTCTACTTCATCCTCGCGATCATCGGCGCCGCGGCCCTCGCCCTCACGGAGTGGACGAATCCGCTCACCCTCGGCGAGCTCGACGCCCCCTCGAAGATCCTCAACGTCCTCGTCGCCGGCGTGAACTCGCGCTCCTCGGGACTGTCGGCACTCGACGTCGGGAGCATGCGCTCCCAGACGCACTTCGTCCAGGACACGCTCATGATGATCGGCGGCGGTTCGGCGTCGACGGCGGGCGGCATCAAGGTGACGACCTTCGCGGTCCTCGTCCTCGCGGTCCTCGCCGAGGCCCGCGGCGATCAGGACATCGAGACCTTCGGCCGACGGATCCCGCCCTCGGTCGTCCGCCTCTCCGTCGCGGTCACCCTCCTCGGCTTCTCCCTCGTCTTCGTCTCCGTCGTCCTCCTCCTCTCCCTGACGAACTACCCGCTCGACTCGATCCTCTTCGAGACGATCTCCGCATTCGCGACCGTCGGATTGTCGACGGGGATCACCCCGACCCTCCCCGCGCTCGGCAAGTACGTCCTCATCGCGCTCATGTTCGCGGGGCGCACGGGCTCGATGACGGTCGCCGCAGCCCTCGCGATGCGGGACCAGATCGGAAGAGCGTCGTGTAGGGAAAGAGTGTAGGATAGGGTGTA
>CAZJTN010000052.1:0-8163 GCA_964548945.1 uncultured Schaalia sp. | reverse complement strand
GCTCTCGGCGGGTGGAGGTAATGCTCTCGGCGGGTGGAGGTAATGCTCTCGGCGGACATGGGCGAGATCACCGAAGGGGCGGTTTCGCGCCCCCTGCGATCCGGGGTAGGCTTGAACAGTTGCGTGACGCGGGCGCAGTGCGCCCTCGTCGGTAGTGCGAGCGAGCAACATCACGGCCCTGTGGTGCGTTCGCGCTGTTGTCGGCAACGATGCGCAATAGTCAATGCACGTTCGGCAAGGCTCGCGGGAAGTAATGCTCCCAAGAGAACCGGCTCGACGACAGGAGTCAGTAGAAAATGATCCAGCAGGAGTCGCGACTCAAGGTCGCCGACAACACGGGTGCGAAGGAGATCCTCACCATTCGTGTGCTCGGCGGCTCTGCTCGCCGCTACGCGGGAATCGGCGACACGATCGTCGCCACCGTCAAGGACGCCATCCCCGGCGGCACCGTCAAGAAGGGCGACGTCGTCAAGGCCGTCGTCGTCCGCACCCGCAAGGAGACCCGTCGCCCCGACGGCTCCTACATCCGCTTCGACGAGAACGCGGCCGTCATCATCAACGCGAACGGCGAGCCCCGCGGCACGCGCATCTTCGGCCCCGTCGGCCGCGAGCTGCGCGACAAGAAGTTCATGAAGATCGTGTCGCTCGCCCCGGAGGTGATCTGATGGCAGCCAAGATCCGCAAGGGCGATCTCGTCGAGGTCGTGCGCGGCCGTTCGTCCGACGAGAAGAAGCTCGCCGAGCGCAACGCCCGCCGCGCCGCCGAGGGCCTCGAGCCCCTCAAGCCCGGCGACAAGGGCAAGCAGGGACGCGTCATCAAGGTCTTCCCCGCCGAGGGCAAGGTCCTCGTCGAGGGCATCAACCTCAAGACCCGTCACCTTCGCCAGGGCCAGCAGGGCCAGGCCGGCGGCATCGAAACCATCGAAGCCCCGATCTCCCTCGCCAAGGTCGCCCTGGTCGACCCCGACACCAAGCAGCGCGTGCGCGTCGGCTTCCGCGAGGACACCGTCGAGCGCGATGGCCGCACCCGCACGGTCCGCGTCCGCGTGACCCGCGGCGGCGCCAAGCGCGGCATCGAGCAGGGCAAGGAGATCTGAGCATGGCCCCGCGTCTCAAGGAAAAGTACGTTTCGGAGATCCGCGACGCCCTCCGCGCCGAGTTCAAGCACGAGAACGTCATGCAGGTCGGCGGCCTCACGAAGATCGTCGTCAACATGGGCGTCGGCGAGGCGGCACGCGATTCCAAGGCCCTCGAGGGCGCGATCCGCGACCTCACGGCGATCACCGGCCAGAAGCCCGTGACGACGAAGGCGAAGAAGTCCATCGCGCAGTTCAAGCTCCGCGAAGGGCAGGCCATCGGCGCGCACGTCACGCTCCGCGGTGACCGCATGTGGGAGTTCCTCGATCGTCTCCTCTCGACCGCGCTCCCCCGAATCCGCGACTTCCGCGGCCTCTCGGCGAAGCAGTTCGACGGACACGGCAACTACACCTTCGGTCTCACCGAGCAGTCGATGTTCCACGAGATCGATCAGGACTCCATCGACCGCGTCCGCGGCATGGACATCACGGTCGTCACCTCGGCCGCAACCGACGAAGAGGGCCGCGCCCTCCTCCGTCACCTCGGCTTCCCGTTCAAGGAGGACTGACACATGGCCAAGACGTCCCTGAAGATCAAGGCGGCCCGCACCCCGAAGTTCGCCGTCCGCGGCTACACCCGCTGCAACCGCTGCGGTCGTCCGCGCTCCGTGTACCGCAAGTTCGGTCTGTGCCGCGTGTGCCTGCGCGAGCTCGCCCTCCGCGGCGAACTCCCCGGCGTCACCAAGAGCAGCTGGTAAAAATCTGACGTCGCAGGTCCCGGTGCGCCGGAGAAACCGCGACGAGGAAGGGGAACATCCCCAATGACAATGACTGATCCCATCGCAGACATGCTCACGCGTCTGCGCAACGCGAACCGCGCGCACCACGACTCGGTCTCCATGCCGTACTCGAAGCTCAAGAACGCGATCGCTGAAATCCTCGTCGAGGAGGGCTACATCTCCTCCATCGCCGTCGAGGACGCTCGAGTGGGCAAGACCCTCACGCTGACCCTCAAGTACGGCTCGCACCGCGAGTCCGCCATCAAGGGCCTCCAGCGCGTGTCGAAGCCGGGCCTGCGCGTGTACGCCAAGTCCACCAACCTGCCCAAGGTCCGCGGCGGCCTCGGCGTGGCGATCCTCTCCACGTCCTCCGGCCTGCTCACCGACCGCCAGGCGGCCGACAAGGGTGTGGGCGGGGAAGTCCTCGCCTACATCTGGTGAACAGGAGGCTGACTAATGTCGCGTATCGGTAGGAACCCCATCGCCGTCCCCGCGGGCGTCGAGGTCGTCATCAACGACTCCCTCGTCACCGTCAAGGGCACCAAGGGCGAACTCTCGCACACCGTCGCCGCGCCGATCACGGTCGCGGTCGAAGACGGCCAGATCGTCGTCACCCGCCCCGACGACGAGCGCGCTTCGCGCTCCCTCCACGGCCTCACCCGCACCCTCATCGCCAACATGGTGCAGGGCGTCACCGAGGGCTACAAGAAGGAGCTCGAGATCACGGGCACCGGCTACCGCGTCGTCGCCAAGGGCAAGGACCTCGAGTTCGCCCTCGGCTTCTCGCACCCGGTCCTCGTTCAGGCCCCCGAGGGCATCGAGTTCACCGTCGAGAGCCAGACCAAGTTCACGGTCCACGGCATCGACAAGCAGCTCGTCGGCGAGACGGCGGCTCGCATCCGCAAGCTGAAGAAGCCCGAGCCCTACAAGGGCAAGGGCATCCACTACGTGGGTGAAACGATCCGCCGCAAGGTCGGAAAGGCAGGTAAGTGATGGCGTACACCGTCAAGGGCAAGGGCAAGTTCGTCGCTCGCAAGCGTCGCCACCTCCGCCTGCGCAAGAAGGTCAACGGAACCGCCGAGCGTCCCCGTCTCGTCGTCACCCGCTCGAACCGCCACATCGTCGCCCAGGTCATCGACGACACCGTGGGCCGCACCCTCGCGTCCGCGTCGGACATCGAGGCCGCCCTCGCCAACGAGGACGGCACGAAGACCGACAAGGCCCGCAAGGTCGGCGCCCTCGTCGCCGAGCGCGCGAAGGAAGCCGGCGTGACCGCCGTCGTCTTCGACCGTGGTGGCAACAAGTACTTCGGCCGCGTCGCGGCCGTCGCCGAAGCGGCCCGCGAGGCCGGCCTCGAGCTGTGACCGGATCCAAGGAAAGAGAGATCAACTGATGGCTGCACCGCAGCGAACCAGGAACGGTCAGGAAGGCTCTGAGCGTTCGGGCGACGGCGAGCGTCGTGACCGCCGCAACGGCCGCGGCAACGGCCGCGGCAACGACCGCGACAACCGTCGCAACACTGAGAAGAACGAGTACATCGAGCGCGTCGTCACCATCAACCGCGTCTCCAAGGTCGTGAAGGGCGGACGCCGTTTCTCCTTCACCGCCCTGGTCGTCGTGGGCGACGGTGAAGGCACCGTCGGCGTCGGCTACGGAAAGGCCAAGGAAGTTCCCCAGGCCATTTCCAAGGGCGTCGAGGAAGCGAAGAAGAACTTCATTCGCGTCCCGATGATCCGCCGCACGATCACGCACCTCGTGCAGGGCCGCGACGCCGCCGGCGTCGTCCTCCTGCGCCCGGCTGCCCCGGGAACCGGCGTTATCGCCGGCGGCCCGGTCCGCGCCGTCCTCGAGGCCGCGGGCGTGCACGACGTGCTCACCAAGTCCCTCGGCTCCGACAACGCGATCAACATCGTCCACGCGACGATCGACGCGCTCAAGCAGCTCGAGCAGCCCGAGGCCGTGGCCGCCCGCCGCGGACTCGCGCTCGAGCGCGTCGCCCCGGCCTCCATGCTCCGCGCCCGCGCGGAGGGCGAGGCCGAGAAGCGCGCCGCAGCCGAGCAGGCCGAGGCCGAGAAGGCCTCCTCGGGGGTGAATGAGTGATGGCGAAGATCAAGATCACGCAGACCAAGTCCTCGATCGGCGCTAAGCAGAACATGAAGGACACCCTGCGCACCCTCGGGCTGCGCAAGATCGGCCAGTCCGTCGTCCGCGAGAACACCGACACCGTCCGCGGTGCCGTTCTCACGGTGCGTCACCTGGTCACCGTTGAGGAGGTCGACTGACCATGGCGGACTCGAAGACCGCATCCGAGGAGAAGGTGCAGATCGTCAAGCTGCACCACCTCCGTCCGGCCCCCGGCGCCAAGACCGCGAAGACCCGCGTGGGTCGCGGTGAAGGCTCCAAGGGCAAGACCGCGGGCCGCGGCACGAAGGGCACGAAGGCCCGCTACCAGGTGTCCGCAGGCTTCGAGGGCGGCCAGATGCCGATCCACATGCGCCTGCCGAAGCTCCGCGGCTTCAAGAACCCCTTCCGCGTCGAGTACCAGGTCGTCAACGTCGCCAAGCTCGGGGAGCTCTTCCCCGAGGGCGGCAAGGTGACGGTCGAGGACCTCGTCGCCAAGCACGCCGTTCGCGACGGGGCACCCGTCAAGGTGCTCGGCGCCGGTGAGCTCAGCGTGAAGCTCGAGGTCGAGGTCGACTCCTGGTCGGCCTCCGCCGCCGAGAAGATCACCGCGGCCGGCGGTACCATCACCGCCCGCTGACGACGAAGAGGGGGTGGCCCAATCGAAGGGGCCACCCCCTCTTCCCGTCTCCTCCGCAGCCGGCAATCCGGCGTCCGGCGGGGGAGAAGGCCCGCGGCGCCTCTCGCCGCCCGGAATGAACGCCGCGGCCCCGCCCTCGTGCGGAGTGCCACAGGTGCCGGCTCACGCCCCCGACCTGGCCGCAAAGGGCCCCGGCCTCGTTCACCACCCGGCCGGTGCCGGAGCCGCCCGAAAACTCCGGTAGGCTGGCACGGTCGCAGGGGCTCGCGCCCCGGCATGCCCAACACAGTAGGAGGAAGCCTTGCTCGGTGCATTCGCACAGGCGTTCCGCACGCCTGACCTGCGCAGCAAGCTGCTGTTCACGCTCTTCATCATGGCGATGTTCCGCCTCGGCTCGTTCATCCCCACCCCCGGGGTCGACAACGAAGCGGTCCAGGTCTGTCTCGCCCAGCAGAACGAAGCCGGGCTCCTCGACCTCGTCAACCTCTTCTCCGGCGGCGCACTCCTCCAACTCTCGGTCTTCGCGCTCGGCATCATGCCCTACATCACCGCGTCGATCATCATCCAGCTCCTCCGCGTCGTCATCCCCCGCTTCGACGACCTCCACCAAGAGGGCCAAACCGGTCAGGCGAAGCTCACCCAGTACACGCGCTACCTCACGATCTTCCTCGGCGTCCTCAACGCGACGACGACCCTCACCCTGGCGCGCACGGGCCGACTCTTCACCGGCTGCTCCGAGTCCGTCATCGCCGACGACTCCGCCTGGATGTTCCTCATCATGGTGATCGTCATGGTCGCCGGCACCGGCGTCGTCATGTGGCTCGGCGAGCTCATCACCGAACGCGGCATCGGCAACGGCATGTCCCTCCTCATCTTCACCTCGATCGCCGCCCGCCTCCCCTCCCAGCTCCTTGCGATCGGCCAGGCCGGCAAGTGGGGCGCCGTCGCCGCGATCGTCCTCCTCCTTCTCGCCGTCACCGCCGCCGTCGTCTACATCGAGCAGGCGCAGCGCCGCATCCCCGTCCAGTACGCCAAGCGGATGGTCGGGCGCCGCCAATACGGCGGGACGACGACCTACATCCCGCTGAAGATCAACATGTCCGGCGTCATCCCGGTGATCTTCGCGTCCTCGATCCTCGCCCTGCCGATGATGGTCGCCCAGTTCGGGCAGCCGACCGAGGGCTGGGTCCAGTGGATTTCGAACAACTTCCACCAGAACGCGCCCTTCTACCTCGTCGCGTACTCCCTCCTCATCCTCTTCTTCGCGT
The DNA here is from genome assembly GCA_964548945.1 of uncultured Schaalia sp. Lineage (GTDB taxonomy): Bacteria > Actinomycetota > Actinomycetes > Actinomycetales > Actinomycetaceae > Pauljensenia. The sequence goes on along the minus strand of CAZJTN010000052.1, from coordinate 2,280 downwards.
TCTTCTACACGTCGATCACCTTCAACCCTGAAGAGACGGCCGACAACATGAAGCGCTACGGAGGATTCATCCCCGGCTACCGCGCGGGCCGACCGACCGCCGAGTTCCTCGCCTACGTGATGAACCGTCTGACGGCCGCGGGTTCCGTGTACCTCGTCATCATCGCGCTCTTGCCGTCGCTCCTCATCATCCCGCTCAAGCTCTCCTCCAGCCAGATGCCCTTCGGCGGGACCACCCTCCTCATCATCGTGGGCGTCGGCCTGCAGACGGTGAAGGAGATCAACACGCAGCTCCAGCAGCACCACTACGAAGGATTCCTCAGATGACAGCCGTCATTCTCCTCGGCCCTCCCGGAGCGGGAAAAGGCACCCAGGCCGTCCGCATCGCCCAGCGACTCGGCATCCCGGCGATCTCCACCGGTGAAATCTTCCGCTCGAACATGGCCGAAGGCACCGAGATCGGCCTGAAGGCGAAGGCCTACATGGACCGCGGCGAATTCGTCCCGGACTCGGTCACGAATGTCATGGTCCGCACCCGCCTCTCAGCCCCCGACGCGGAGAACGGCTTCCTCCTCGACGGCTACCCCCGAACCGTCGAACAGGCCCAGGTGCTCGCCGGATTCTGCGAGGAGCTCGGGCAGGCGATCGACCTCGTCCTCGAAATCGAGGTTGACGAGGACGAGGTCGTGGCCCGCATGCTCAAGCGCGCCGAGGAGCAGCACCGCGCCGACGACACCGAACCCGTCATGCGCCACCGCCTCGAGGTCTATCACGCTCAGACCGAGCCGGTCGCCGCCTTCTACGCCGATAACGACCTCCTCGAGGTCGTCGACGGGACGGGCACGATCGACGAGGTGAGCGAGCGGATCTACGCGCTCCTCGATCGCCTCGAGACCCGCTGAAATGTCACGCATCGAGCTCAAGACCCTTGAGCAGCTCCGCTGGATGCGGCGCGCCGGCCTCGTCGTCGCGGACATCCACTCCTCGCTGCGGGCCGCCGCGCGCCCTGGCGTGACGACGAAGGAGCTCGATGAGGTCTCGGCCGAGGCGATCCGCCGGGGCGGCGCGACCTCGAACTTCCTCCATTACAACGGCTACCCGGCGACGGTGTGCATCTCGGTCAACGACGTCGTCGTCCACGGGATTCCGGGTTCGCAGCGGCTCGAGGCCGGCGACATCGTGAGCTTCGACTGCGGCGCATGGATCGGCGAGGGCGGGCGTCAGTGGCACGGTGACGCCGCATTCTCGCTCGTCGTCGGGGACGAGTACGTCTCCGACGGCGACTTCGCCGCGGGACGGCGGGCCTTGGGACCGAGCCCTGCGGGCGTGCCGGAGTCCGTGATCCGGCGGCGCCGCGAACTCGACGCCGTGACCCGCGAGTCCCTGTGGGCCGCTGTGGCCGGTCTCGCCTCGGGCCGACGCGTGTCCGCGGTCGGTCACGCGGTCGAGGAGGTCGTCGCGGCTCGCGCCCTCGACTTCGGCTGGGAGGCCGGGATCATCGAGGAGTACACGGGGCACGGCATCGGCACGGCGATGCACCAGGAGCCGGAGGTTCTGAACTTCAACGCCCGGGGCATCTCGGCTCGGCTCAAGCCGGGCATGGCGCTGGCGGTGGAGCCGATGCTCACTGCCGGCGGGATTGAGACCGTCACCCTCGGCGACGACTGGACCGTGAAGACCCTCGACGGCTCGGATGCCGCCCATTGGGAGCACACGGTCGCGATTCTCCCTGACGGCATTTCGGTGCTCACCGCTCCGGACGCGGGTGCGGCCGGGCTCGCGCCTTACGGGATCACTCCGATCAGTCTGGACTGAATGCTCGGACCCGATGTCGTGACGGAACTCGGGGTCTTTCGGGAGGACCTGGTGGCTGTCGATTTGAGTCTTCTCGTGTCCTCTCGTCCTGCCGATCGTCCGTAACGGGCCATTGCTGTGTCGGGCTGCCGCTCTTCCGTAACGGACGATTATCGTCTTGGTTTCCCGACCGTCCCGTAGCGCTTCGACCGTCGGCACGTCATCCGAGCCCCTCGCCGAGAGCATTACCTTTCCTCGCCGAGAGCATTACCTCAGTGCCACTGAAAGCATTACCGGTCGGCATTGCGAAGCTGGTCTGGCCGTGAAGGTCCGCCGGGTGAAGACTCGGACATGGCACGTTGAGGTCGGACGAGCGCCGAGCGGCGCTCCACTTCCTACAGATGGGTGAAGACTGTGCGTCACGGCTGTCGTGCCGGAAGCTCAGGGGTAATGCTCTCGGGGGGGGGGGGGGGGAGGGGGTGGTAAT
>CAZJTN010000051.1:0-8266 GCA_964548945.1 uncultured Schaalia sp. | reverse complement strand
TGGAATCTCGTGACTGGAGTTCAGACGTGTGCTCTTCCGATCTGGTCCGTGTCGACGACGGCGCCGTGTCGTCTCTCCCCCATGCTCGCCTGCGCCCCGGCGCGCCGGCCAGGGGCGGGTCGTGCCTGTGGATAACCGGGGACGAGGGCGGGGCAGCGCATGCGTGGGGGCGCGGGGCTTCGACCTCGATTCCTTCACTCTCGCCTGAGACCCCGTGTCGGCCCGGTTCGACTCGAGGGGGCCGGGCACGCTACCCTGCTAGTGATAGTCATTCCCATTACCGCTAGCAAGGATCTTCCATGCGCCCCGCGCACCCCCGCCCCGCGCGTCGACCGCAGATGATCGCCCTCCTCGCCGCGGCACTCCTCGCATGCCTCCACGGCCTTCTCGCGCCCGGCCCCGCCCTCGGACTCCCCTCGCCCCTCGAAGCCTCCGACGACCCGGCCCCGGGCGCCCCCCGCAGCGAGCGCGCAAAGCCCCGACACGACGGAGCCACTCACCCTCCTCGATCGCGGACACGCCGACGTCTTCGCCCTCGTCCCCAACGGCGAGGGGATCTCCCTCGTCGTGAAAGAGGACGCGACGACCCCGGGGACGCCCACCTTCCACAACCCGGCGCGCGTCGTCCTCGGCGTCGCCGAGGCTGCGAAGACCGACGCGAGCGCAGCCCTTCCCGGCATCGGAGAATCCGGATACGCGCTCCCCCAATCCGAAGACCCCGAGCTCCTGTGGCCCGGCTGGGACTCGAGCCGCATCGCCGGCCTCTCCCCGAGCACGATCCGCCTCGTCCTCGACGACGTCGAGGGCCCGGGCCGCCTCCTCCTGTGGCGCTCCGCCTCCTTCGGCGCTCCCTCCCCCGTCTTCGACGAGGGCTCCTATGCGGCTGCACCCGGACTGGCGATCCGCCAGCACTCCCCCTCCCACGAGCATGCGAACTGGCTCTTCACTGCACCCGGCCGCTACTCCCTCGTCCTCCACGGCGAGGTCGCCACCCCCTCCGGGCTCCTCGTCACCGAGAAGGCCGCCTACACCTTCGCCGTCGGCGCCCGCGCGATCGACGAGGCCGGGGCCCTCAGCGCCACGGAGCAAACGACGAGGACCCCCGGAGCGGATCGGGCTCCCACCGGAACCGATGCAGGAGCCGGGACACGGCCCGCCCCCGACAGCCCGTCGAGCACCCCGGCCCACTCCGCAAGCTCCCCGCGAGAATCCGCCCCCGCCGCATCCCCTTCCACTGCGAGCCCCGAGGAATGCATCGCCACCCCCGTCACCGCCTCAACGGGCGGGACCGCCGTCGTCGGCTCCCACACGATCCGCGCGAACACTCACGTCCACCCGAACTGGGTCTTCACCGCCCCCGGAACCTACAAGGTCTCGATCACCCAGAGCACGACCCTGGATTCCGGGCAGCGGGTCTCCGCCTCCGACATCCTCACCTTCGTCGTCGGCGGGACGGGGAACGCGGACTCCGGCCATTTCGACATCGGGACCTCCGCTCACGAGGGCGGGATCGCGATGCTCGTCAAGGACGACCGCACCCAGCCCTCGCGCTGGGTCGCGCCCTCCTCCCTCGTCTTCGGACTCGGCTCGGCCGCCGAAGTCACCGCCCCCTCCGGCATCGAGTTCATCGCCAAGCCCGGATCGAGGATCTGGATGATCTCCTCGAGCCAGGTTGCCTCCGTCCCCTGGGTCGGCGCGAACACCATGCACCCCGAGCTTCTGCGCCGCACGAGCGGAGAGGTGACGTGGACCCTCAACGGGGTCTTAGGCCCCGGATCGCTCGCCGTCTTCGAATCGGGGAACTTCGGCACCGCCGTCGGGGCGCGCTGGTTCGGCGGCACCGCCACCGGCCAGACGACGACCTACGTCGGGAGGACCGCCGACGGGCGGGCCTGCGAACTCGACGCCGCGACCGTCGCACGCCTGCGCGCCGAGGGGCACAGCATCGATCCCTCCTCGGCGCCCGGCGGGCTCGCCTCAACGGGCGCGAGCGCCACCGAGCCGCTCCTCCTCGCCTCGCTCCTGGCAGCCCTCGGCCTCGTGGGACTCCTTCTCGCCCACGGTCGGCGCTCATGAGCGCCCTCATCGCCCCCTCGACCCGGCGGCGCCCCCGAGGACGGCGAGGGGCCGCGGCCCTCATCGCGCTCGGCCTTCTCAGCGCCTGCACCCCGGCCCCGCACGCCTCAGCCGACCTCTCCCCCGCAGACCCGCAGGCCCCCGCGATCGTCGCCTCCACCCCGATCATCGCCGACCTCGTCCGCGCCGTCGCACCGGATTCGCCCCTGAGCACTCTCATCCCCATGGGCGCCGACCCCCACTCCTTCGAGCCCTCGATGGCGCAGATCCGCGACATCGCGCACGCCGACATCGCCTTCTCCAACGGCCTCCTCCTCGAACGCGCCTCCCTCAGCGAGCAGATCGACGCGAACCTCCCCACGGGCGCGCCGCACATCGCCCTCGGCGTCGACGCCGTCCCCTTCGGAGCGCGGCCCATCCCCCTCGTCGAGGACCTCGCCCTGTCGACCGTGTGGCTCGGCCTCCGCGTCGACGGGAGCGGCGCTTCCGACTCGCTGAGCCGGGGCCTGTCCTCCGACGCCTCGCTCGCGCCCCTCACGCTGAAGACCGGCTCACACGGCCACTGGAACTGGAGTTTCACGAAGCCCGGCGTCTACCGCCTGACGATGACGGCCGCCTACACGCTCGCGGCGACGGGCGAGCGCGTCGTCTCCGCCCCGTCGACGATCACCTGGCTCGTCGGATCCGATGAAGAGGTCGGCCTTCCCGCGGGGACGACGAGCTCCCTCACCCCGATCCGGACGAGCGCGGAGCGCCTGCGCGATGCGCTCCTCGCCTCCGGCGTCCTCTCCGCGGACGCGGGCGCCCCCCGACACTCCCGCCGGCGAATTCGGCGTCGCCCAGGCGCGCGCCCAGGTCCTCGCCCTCTTCCGCAACGCCCGATTCGTCCCCGCCCCGCCCTCGGCCCCCCAGGAGTACGTCTACGCGCCGACGATGGTCGACGAGGAGCGCGACGGGCAGCCGATGAAGAGCGTGTCCCTCACGGTCACTGCGGGCGGCTCGCCGATCACGGGCTCGCCGATCCTCGAGATTCCCGATTCGCTCAAGCAGACGAGTGCCGAGGGCGAGCGCTGGGTGCTCCCCGCCGCCGGCCCCCACGGCTCCCTCGGCTACGACGTCACCGGGATGCCCGCCGAGCTGCGCTCCCAGCCGATCGTCTACGCGATCGACCTCTTCTCAGGTCCCGAGGGCGGGCGCTACATCGCCGGAACGGTGGAGGACGGGAGGATGACGGTCCGTCACGACACCGTCGACAAGGCCTCCCGCAAGGGGCACACGAGTGACAGCACGGCGATGCCCCTCGCCCACGTCTTCACGAAGCCGGGCGTGTACAAGGTGAGTTTCAACATCTCCACCGATGATGCGGGCAAGCGCCACTCCTATGCGAGCCGCGTCGCCTATTTCGTCGTCGGCGATGCCGCGATTCGCGCGCTCCATGAGATCGATGCGGAGAAGAGGGCGGCGTCGGAGTCGGGATCCTCCGCCGGGACCGGCGGCTCCAGCGATTCGACGGGCTCCACCGGATCCGCCGATTCGGGTACCCCGGGCGGTTCGGCGCCCGCCGAACCCGCACCCGCCGAAGCGGAATCGCCCGGGAGCGATTCGGAATCCACCGAACCCCTCGAGCTCATCACCGAGGGACACATGGACCAGGCCTTCCGCTTCGACGCCGGCCGAGCCTCCGCCGTTCTCATCGACACCGCGGATCCGCGCACCCCTCGCATCCGGGAATCCGGGACCTTCGCCTATGCCGTCCCCGACCTCGCGCACCACACAATCCCCGCCGGAGCGCGCGGATACGCCGAACTCGCCGCGGCGGCCCCGAAGGGCGTGTGGACCCTGCCGGAGACCCAGCTCGAAGGACTGCCGTGGCTGGGGTTCTCGACCGAGAAGGTCGACTACGCCGCTCTCGGTCCACGCGGCGTCGAGGTCGCGATCCGCGGATTCACCGGACCCGGGCGCCTCGTCACGGGCACAAGCTCCCTCCTCGACGGTTTCGTCACGCGGCTCGACTCGACGAAGCCGGAGCTCGCGCTCTCCTATCCGCGCCGCTCGCACGACCATCAGGCCTTCCACTTCACCGCTCCCGGACGCTACTCGGTCGACTTCCTCTACACGGCCCACCTCGCCGACGGCTCGACCCTCGAGCGGACCCTTCGCGCCTTCTTCCTCGTCGGCGACGCGGAGATCGCCTCGGCGAGATCGAGCGCGAACCCTTCGGGGGCCGAGCACGCTGAGGACTCGACCTCCTCGTCGAGCCCGGGGACGGCATCGGGATCGCCGACGAAGCCCGGGGGCGCCGAGGGGAGCGGTGTGAAGCGCCAGACCATCGATGAGCTCGTCTCTTCGCTCAACGCGACGAGCCGCGCGCACTCGGATGCAGCGAGCACCGCGGGCGCCTCCTCCGGCTCCTCCTCGCCGATCGCCCTCCCTCAGGCCTCTCACCCGCTTCTTGCCGCGACGGCGGGGCCGAACTCCGTGCCGAGCGGCACGAGCGGGGCTGGGAGCGCCTCCCCCGCCGGAGGGTCGATCGGAACGGATCAGGTCTCGGGAACACTCGTCTCCTCGAATGCGGGGGCGGGCGCGTCGGGCGAAGCCGCGTCGAGCGGAGTCGAGGGCCTCGACTTCACCGAGGGCGCGCAGTCGGGCTCAAGCGGAGCGGCGACCAGGGCACTCGCCCGGCCCGGAACCACGAGCGCCCTCCTCAACCCACACCGCGGCTCAGCGTCCTTCGGCGAATCGGGGAGCTGGTGGCAGTGGATGCTCGTCGGCGCGGGAGCGAGCGCGCTCCTCGGCGTTGGGGGGTGGATCCTGCGCGGGCGGCTCCGCGCCTGAAGGCCCTCCCGAAAAGGACTCAGCCCCTCACCGCTTGTCACCGGTGAGGGGCTGTTTTCTCAGGGAGCCACCTGTGGGAATCGAACCCACGACCTATTCATTACGAGTGAATCGCTCTGCCGACTGAGCTAAGGTGGCGCGTCCGCCGTTCCCCAAGGGGCGTTCGGACAACGGTGCGAGTCTAATGGGCTGGGCACCCCTCGGGCAAATGGCGGGGGAGCCCTTGTCGATGGTCCCCCTCACACCCGCAGGATGCGCGGGCGGGACGCCGACGGAACAGGAAGACTCTCGGCCCCGGCACTGCGGGACAGACGACCCTCGGGGCACAGGGGGCGGCGAGCGAGGCGAGACAAGCGCCAGCCGGTGACGAAGGCCGCCCGGCATCATCCCGTCCTCACGTCCCGCAGCTCATCCCCGCCTCAGGCACGGTCCCTTCGAGGAGGTAGGACTCCACGGCGGAGACAATGCAGGAGTTCGCCCCCTTCGAATAGGCCGTGTGCTCCCACCCCTCGTTCGTGAGGAGGACACCGGAATCGAGCTCCTTCGCGAGACTTTCCGCCATGACGTAGGGGGTCGCCGGATCGTGGGTCGTCCCGATGACGAGGATCGGAGCCGCCCCGGTCGCATGAATCGCCTCACGCGAGGCGTGCGCAGTCGGCCAGGCATCGAGGCCCGCCGAGGCATAGCCCGCGATCGAGCCGAGGACGGGGAGCTCCCGTTCGAGGGTCGCCGCGTCGGCCGCCCAATCCTCGATCGTTCCGAGCGGGGAATAGTCGAGGTTGTTCACCGTGATGAGCGCCTCGGTCCCATTCGTCGAATACGTCCCGTCCTCGTTGCGGTCGTTGTAGGAGTCCGCGAGGAAAAGGAGGCGCGACCCGTCCTCGCCGGAGATCGCGGCGTTCATCGCCTCCGTGAGGATGTCGTATCCGCCGTCCCAGTACAGGGAGCCGACGATCGCGGTGATCGCGAGATTCTTCGTGAGCGGGCGAGACTCGTCAGAGGTTTCGAGGGGGGCGGCTTCAAGCCCATCGAGGAAGTCGACGAGCTGGCGCGTCGCCTCCTCCGTCGTCCCCGACAGCGGGCAGCCCCCGCCTGCGAGGCAGCCGTCGATCCAGTGGGAGATCGAGGCCTCGAAACCGCGCATCTGGAGTTCGGAGACCTCATCGATGCTCAGCGCCGGGTCGATCGCCCCATCGAGAACCATCCGCCCGACGAACTGCGGATACAGCCCGGCATAGGTCGCACCGAGGAAAGTCCCGTAGGAGTAGCCGAGGTAGTCGAACTCCTCCTGGCCGAGGACCCTGCGCACCATCTCGAAGTCCTTCGCCGCCGACACGGTGTCGATGTGACGGAAGATCTCACCGCTGAGCTTCTCGCATCCCGCGGCGATCGCGGCGAGCTCATCGGAGAGGGAGGCGACGATCTCCTCGGGCGTTTCCTCCGCGCGGTCGTCGTCCTCGCCGAGGATCGAGCCGGCGGAATTGTAGGCGTCGAGCTGCTCGTCGCTCAGGCAGCGCACGGGAGTGGAGGCGCCGACGCCCCGGGGGTCGACGGCGACGATGTCATAGGCCGAGACGAGGGAGGATCCGAGGCCGTTGTCGACCTGGGAGACGAGGGAGGAGACCGCCGCGCCGCCGGGCCCGCCGAGGTTGTAGAAGAGGACGGGGGCCTCGGCCTTTCCTGAGCGGTGAACGGCGAGGGCGAGCTCGATCCGCTCGCCCGCGGGATCGTCCCAGTCGAGGGGCGCGTAGAGGCGGGCGCACTCGTAGGAGCCCATGTCCTTGGGCCGAGAGCCCGTCGAGGAGATCTCATCGAGCGAGCACTCGCCCCAGCGGATGGTCTGGGAGAAGAAAGCGTCGGCCGTCGTTCCCGTCACCTCGTCGGGAACGGTCGCCTCGACCTCGTCGGAGCCGAACGCGAGGTCCCGGAAGGCGCCGAGATTCTCCATCGCGTACCCGAGGACGAGGGCGAGGGCGAGGAGGACGGCGAGGAGGGGGAGGACGGCAGCTCTTCTCTCGGCTCTCATGCCTCCAGAGTACGAAGACCCGCGCCCCTTCGCCTCGACGGATCGGGGGGCGCCGCATCGGCCTCCCCCAGCGTGACGAGACATTCCGTCCCATTCCCCTCGCATTCGTAGGACTTCGGTCCTATCCTGGCATCGCCCAGGTCGGCGAACGCCGATCGGCTTCGTTCACAAGGAAGTGACGCTATGGCTGACCAGACAATGCTCGCGGAGCGCTTCTACGCGGAAGGACGCAGGATCGCCATCGAGGAGATCCCCATCCCCGAGCCCGGTCCCGGACAGGTCCGCATCAAGGTCGCATACTGCGGCATCTGCCATTCGGATCTCTCACTCATTCATGGGGCCTTCCCCGACAGGCTCCCCGTCATCACCCAGGGCCACGAGGCAGCCGGAACGATCGACAAACTCGGCCCCGGCGTCACCGGATGGGAAGTCGGCGACCGCGTCATCCCCTCCGCGGGCCGCCCCTGCATGAAGTGCCGCCAATGCCGCCGAGGCGACTTCACGAACTGCCTCGACCTCCAGCTCATGGCCTTCGCCTACGACGGCGGCTGGGCTCAGTACACGATCGCCAACGCCATGGGGATGACCCGCATCCCCGACGAGGTCGACCTCAAGCAGGCCGCCATCCTCGCCGACGCCGTGTCCACGCCCTTCGGCGCCGTCGTCCGCACCGGCAAAGTCCATCCCGGCAACGCCGTTGCCGTCTGGGGCCTCGGCGGCGTCGGCACCCATATCATTCAGCTCGCCAAACTCGCCGGCGCGGTCCCCATCATCGGCATCGACCTCAACGAGGAGTCCCTCCAACGCGCGACCCGCCTGGGCGCCGACCATGTCTTCCGCGCGGACGACCCGAAGCTCCTCGACTCGATCACCGAGGCGACGGGCGGGCGCATGATCGACGTCGCCTTCGACGCCGTCGGCATTCCCCAGACGCTCCGCCAGGCCGTCGCGAGCCTCGACACCGGCGGCAAGGTCGTCGCCGTCGGCATGAGCGCCCAGGACATGAACCTCGGGACCTTCCTCGAGTTCAACCTCCGTTCCAAGCAGGTCCTCGGTCACATCGGCTACAAGACCCAGGACATCGCGATGCTCGCGGAAATGCTCCGCTACGGGCGCCTCGACCTCAGCGAGTCCGTCACCGAGGTCGTCCCGCTCCGCGACATCGAGCTGGGGATCGAGCACCTCGAGAAGAAGGTCGGCAACCCGATCCGCATCCTCGTCGATCCCTGGGCCTGATCCGGATCACCGGCGCGCCTCCGGTTCACCGGGCGCGGGCGGGGATTCCGCCCGCGCCCGGAGCCGCGAGGAGGGCCCCTTCCCGGGGTGCGC
>CAZJTN010000050.1:6354-8377 GCA_964548945.1 uncultured Schaalia sp. | reverse complement strand
ATCGAGGGATAGGTGCCGACGACGAGCCCGAGGAGAGCGAGCGCGGCCGCGAGCCCGGGCAGCGCGCGCAAGCGCCAGGTCCTCCTCGCTATTCGGGCGATGTGGGCGCCACGAAGCCGTCCTCCCCTCACGTTCGCCTCTCCTTCGCGCTGCGGGCCGTCGATCCCTTGCCGATGTCGGGTCACCTCGTACATTACCCGCTATTCCTTGCGCCGCAGATGTCGAAAGAACACGCTTCGGCCGTCCTCGCCAACGCCGAGGGCGGGGCGCTGCGCATGGTGATCCCGGGGGCTTCGGCGGTCACAGCGTTCCCGTCGAGGATGGTGAATGGAGGTTCTCATCCAGGGACCTCGACGGGGAGCACCTTGCCGTTTCGGGCTCGGCGAGGCGAGGCTCAGGGTCGGGGCGTACCGGTGCAGCGTCCGTGAGGGAGGCCATGACGGCGCGCTGCTATTCAGCCGATCCCTACTCGCGCTCAGGCACGCGCCCGCTTCTTCCGCTTCGCTGCGAGCGCAGCAAGGAGCGCGATACCACCTGCGCCGCCAGCTGCGATGAGGAACCAGTCTTCGCCCATGCCGCCTGTGAGCGGAAGGGCCGGAGGTGTGATCTTCGTGTTCGTGATGGGCTCAAGATCGAAGTCCGGAGATGTCGCACCATCTCGCCAGCCAATCCTGACCTCGCGCGCGGTCGCGTCGAGAACGTACCCGGCCGGCGGAGCGGTTTCCTTCAGCGTGTACGTGCCCCAGCTCAGGTCCAAGATCTTGAAGGACCCGGCAGTGGGATCCTTGTCGGGACCGGCGTAGTCGGTTTGGCCGACGTAGTCAGCGATGGGCACCTCTTTCCCCGTCGGGCCGGTGAGCGTCCATTCCGAGCCCGCAAGCAACGCGCCCTTCTCATCGACTTTCGTCCATGTGAGCGCACCGGGTTTCTCCGCCAAGGAGTTCGTCACCGTCACGGTGCTCGTCGTCTCCTTCGTGATGTCAATCGAGGTCGCCGAATACTGCGGAGCACCCCAGGAATAGAAGGGATCGGGGATTCCCGTATTCGCCTCGTTGAGGACATCCTCTGAGACCGCGCAGGTCGACTTGGCAGGGATCCTGTCAGCCGCAGGATACCCCTCGTCGGGTGTGAGAACGGCGGCCCCGGCACCGGTCACTGACCACCTTCCTTTCGCAGTCGTCTCCTCCGTTCCGTCTTGCGCAGCGGCTGGTTTCGTGCACGTGTAGGTGCCGGTATAGGTGGCACCGGCCGCCTTTTCCGAGCTCCCCACGGCAAGCGACTTCGTGATCTGCAGTTCGCCGACCGCTGGACGGTTCTCGACGATCACCTTGTGGAACTGATGATTCTCATCGACTGTGAACTCCGGCGGTGTCGTTGACTGCGACTCTGTCGTGCCGTCGATCACCACCGTATAGGTGACGCTGTAGTCCTCGACTGGCATCTCTCTTGCGGTATAGGTTTGCGCAATGCGGAGGTCAGTGATCACCCTGTCCTTTCGGTCAGGCGTCACGTCAGAGGGATTGACGACGAAGTCTCTCAAGTATTCGTTGCCCGTGACCTGAATCGTGAAATCCTCGTCGGTGTGCACTTCGGCGCCACTGGCGTCAAAGAGCTTCTTCTCAACGACGTAGAGCGTGGGTTTCACGGTCGGCTTGGGGAATCCGGCAGTCTGAGCGTTTCCATTCACGTCGGTGTAGCTCAGCTTCGCATCGCCGTTCGTCATGTAGAGCCCGTCGGCCGGGAGCGGGTCCACGTCGAGAATGGAGTCGTTGATCGAAATCCGGTAGGTGATTTCCGCGTACTTCACGCCGTCAACGCCGGTCAGCGGAGTATTGACGACAGGCTTCCACTCGAGCGTGTCCGTGTTCTCGTTGTACACCAGGCCTGTCGCCGGATCGGGAACCGAGTGGGTGATCGTCTTCGAAGGGATTTCGAAGCCGTGCCCCATGGGATCGCTCACCGTGGCATCCCGAACCGCCAATGCGATATTGCCTGCGATCCTCTCGAAGACGGACTGAAGATC
>CAZJTN010000050.1:0-6254 GCA_964548945.1 uncultured Schaalia sp. | reverse complement strand
ATACGAATACGTCGGCACGCCGTCGGAGAGCAGCACAATATGCTTGAAATCGGCCGTCGAATTCGTGAGAAGAGCACGCGCCTGATGAATGCCCGCCTGCGTGAAGGTTCCACCATCCGCCGCGAGGCCGGAAATCGCAGATTTCAGGGCCGAGGAGTCGCCGGTCAACCCCTGATCGACCCGCGCATTCCCGGCGAAGGACACCACGGCGATCCGCGTCGTCGTCGAGGGGAGCAGCGTATCGACGAAAGCGCTCGCCGCCTTCTTGGCCTTCACCATCCGCTGATTGTCCCCCATCGACCCCGATCGGTCGATGACGAGAACGATGTCCGAAGTCTTCGTCGTGTCCTTGCCTTCGATGCGCAACGTAATGTCCCAGGTGTTCACCATTCCCTCAACAGGCGTCGCCTCCTTGAAGAGCATGACCTGTCCCGGTTCCGTCGGATGATCGACGCCGATCCGCGGGACCGCGCCAACTGCGGCAGCACGCGCGATCATCCGCTTCGCCCGCATCGGAGCGCTAAAGGCCGTCTCAGGCCACACGTCGGTCCTGATCGCGCCATCGGCGATCTCGGTGGACGCGAGGCTCAGGTGGTCCGGATTACCCGTCACCGGCAGGTCCACGCCCTCAGGCTCGGCGGGCACCGCACTCTCCGCAGCGGAGTCCTCGGCCGGGATGAGCGCTTCCGCCGGTGAAGCCGCGACACCCCCCTCCTCAACTCCCTCAGCGACGGAAGAGGAGTCAGCGGGCCCGGCGGGCTCCAGATTGGTGCCCGAGGCAGCCGAATCCGCAGACGCCGCGGCCGAGCCGGCGTCCGGCGTCATCGGATCCGCCCAAGCGGAGGCGCCGATCCCCACCATCGCGAGCACAATCGTCGACACTGCGGCTGCCGTCCGCTGCCGCCAATTCCGAGCACGCGCGCCTCTCCGCGCGCGTTGCGCCATTCTTGACTCGGTCACTGCGTTCTCCTCGGGATCGAGAGGCAAGGACGCCTGGAGTTCCACTCCATCGGTTACCTCGCAAGCACGTACTCCCTCAGGCTACCGAGAATCCATGTGACGTGCAAGGCACAGCTCCCGCCACGCCCCTCCCAGGCCGCAGCCCCGCCCTCGTCCCCGGACATGACGACAGGGCCGTCGCCCCCTTTCGGGAGCGACGGCCCTGACGGATCGACGACCTTCAGCGATCACCCGGCCGGGCGACGTCCTTCACGCGACGCGCCCGCCGGCTCGGATCACTTGATGATCTCGGTGACGCGGCCGGAACCGACCGTGCGGCCACCCTCGCGGATCGCGAAGCCGAGGCCCGGCTCCATGGCGATCGGCTGGATGAGCTCAACGGTGATCTCGGTGGTGTCGCCCGGCATGACCATGTCGGTGCCCTCGGGGAGGGTGATGACGCCGGTCACGTCCGTGGTGCGGAAGTAGAACTGCGGGCGGTAGTTCGAGAAGAACGGGTTGTGACGGCCGCCCTCCTCCTTCTTGAGGATGTAGACCTGGCCCTTGAAGTTCGTGTGCGGGGTGATCGAGCCGGGGATGGCAACGACCTGGCCGCGCTCGACCTCTTCGCGCTTGGTGCCGCGCAGGAGCAGGCCGCAGTTCTCGCCGGCCCAGGCCTCGTCCATCGACTTGTGGAACATCTCGATGCCGGTGACCGTGGTCTTCTGCGGCTCGCGGATGCCGAGGATCTCGACCTCGGAGTTGATCGGGAGCTTGCCGCGCTCCACACGACCGGTGACGACGGTGCCACGACCGGTGATCGTGAAGACGTCCTCGATCGGCATGAGGAAGGGCTTGTCCATGTCGCGCTCGGGGGTCGGCACGTAGGTGTCGACGGCCTCCATGAGCTCCTCGACCTTGGCAACCCACTCCGGGTCGCCCTCGAGGGCCTTGAGTGCCGAGACCTGGATGACCGGGGCGTCGCGGTCGAAGCCCTGCGACTCGAGAAGGTCGCGGCACTCTTCCTCGACGAGCTCGAGCATCTCCTCATCGTCGACCATGTCGGCCTTGTTGAGGGCGACGAGGATCGTCGGAACGCCGACCTGGCGGGCGAGAAGAACGTGCTCGCGGGTCTGCGCCATCGGGCCATCGGTGGCCGCGACGACGAGGATCGCGCCGTCCATCTGCGCCGCGCCGGTGATCATGTTCTTCACGTAGTCCGCGTGGCCGGGGGCGTCGACGTGGGCGTAGTGACGGGCCTCGGTCTGGTACTCGACGTGGGAGACGTTGATCGTGATGCCGCGCTCGCGCTCCTCAGGAGCGTTGTCGACCTGGTCGAACGGCGTGAACTCGTTCAGCTCCGGGTACTTGTCGTGCAGGACCTTGGTGATCGCTGCGGTGAGCGTCGTCTTGCCGTGGTCAACGTGACCGATCGTGCCGATGTTGACGTGCGGCTTGCTGCGCTCGAACTTGGCCTTCGCCACTGGTGTCCTCCTGGACTCGGGTAGATTTCTAGCCTTTGGCTAGGTGTCACTCTAACACCCGGCCGACTCGAAACCTACAGGGTTGGTTCTGGTGTGAGCCGCGTCGCCGCGCCCCCGAAAACCGGGGTTTCGAGGGCGCAGCGGGGCGCGGCGGATCGGGGAACTACAGGGTCAGTTGCCCTTGGCCTTGCCGACGATCTCGTCGGCGACGTTGCGCGGAACCTCGGCATAGGAGTCGAACTCCATCGAGTAGACCGCACGGCCCTGCGTCTTCGAACGGAGATCGCCGACGTAGCCGAACATCTCCGAGAGCGGGACCTGAGCCTTGACGACGCGGACGCCGTGCTGCTCATCCATCGAGGAGATCTGACCGCGACGCGAGTTCAGATCGCCGATGACATCGCCCATGTACTCCTCGGGAGTACGGACCTCGACGGCCATGATCGGCTCGAGGAGGACCGGGCTCGCCTTCTTCGCGGCCTCCTTGAGGGCCATCGAACCGGCGACCTTGAAGGCCATTTCCGAAGAGTCGACCTCGTGGTATGCGCCGTCGAGGAGCGTCGCCTTGATGCCGACCATCGGGTAGCCGGCGAGCACGCCGGACTGCATGGCGTCCTGGATGCCCGCATTGACCGAGGGGATGTACTCGCGCGGAACACGACCGCCGGTGACCTTGTCCTCGAAGGAGTACTCCTCCTCCGCGTCCGCGGGCATCGGCTCGAGGGCGATGATGACGCGCGCGAACTGGCCGGAACCGCCGGTCTGCTTCTTGTGCGTGTACTCGTACTTCTCGACCGTCTTGCGGATCGTCTCGCGGTAGGCGACCATCGGCGCGCCGACATTCGCCTCGACCTTGAACTCGCGACGCATACGGTCGACGATGATGTCGAGGTGGAGCTCGCCCATGCCGCCGATGATCGTCTGGCCCGTCTCCGGATCGAGCTCGACCGTGAAGGTCGGGTCCTCTTCGGCGAGCTTCTGGATCGCGACGCCCATCTTCTCCTGGTCGGCCTTCGACTTCGGCTCGACGGCGACCTGGATGACCGGCTTCGGGAAGGTCATCGACTCGAGGACGATCGGCTTGTCGATCGCGCAGAGCGTATCGCCCGTCGTCGTGTCCTTGAGGCCGATCACCGCGTAAATGTGGCCGGCGTGGGCCTGATCGACCGGGTTCTCCTTGTTGGAGTGCATCTGGAAGATCTTGCCGATGCGCTCCTTCTTGCCCTTCGTCGAGTTGAGGACCTGGGCGCCGGACTCCACCTTGCCGGAGTACACGCGCACGAAGGTGAGCTTGCCGTAGAAGGGGTGGGCCGCGATCTTGAAGGCGAGCGCCGAGAAGGGCTCATTCTCATCGGGCTTGCGGGACTCGGTCTCCTCCTCCGTGTCCGAGCCGGGCTTGAAGCCCTTGACATCACCGATGTCGAGCGGGGACGGGAGGAAGTCGACGACCGCGTCGAGGACGGGCTGGACGCCCATGTTGCGAAGCGCGGTGCCGCAGTAGACCGGGAAGGCGCGACCGGAGATCGTGAGGAGGCGGATGCCTTCCTTGATCTGCTCGATCGACAGCTCGCCGTTCTCGAGGTAGGCCTCGGTGAGCTCATCGGAGCCCTCGGCGGCGGCCTCGACGAGCTGCTCGCGGTACTCCTCGGCCTGGGCCTGCATGTCCTCGGGGATCGGGCCGCGGACGACGAGGGAGCCGAGGGTCGCCTCGCCCTTGTCATCCTTGGCCGGGTAGTGGATCGACTCCATGGTGAGGAGGTCGATCTGGCCCTCGAAGTCGTTCTCGGCGCCGATCGGGAGCTGCATGACGATCGGGGTCGCGTGGAGGCGATCACGGATCGTGCCGACCGAGAAGTAGAAGTCGGCGCCCATCTTGTCCATCTTGTTGATGAAGCAGATGCGGGGCACGTCGTACTTGTCGGCCTGACGCCACACGGTCTCGGACTGGGGCTCAACGCCCTCCTTGCCGTCGAAGACCGCGACGGCCCCGTCGAGCACGCGCAGGGAGCGCTCGACCTCGACCGTGAAGTCCACGTGGCCGGGGGTGTCGATGATGTTGATCTGGTTGCCGTTCCAGAAGGAGGTGACCGCGGCGGAGGTGATCGTGATGCCGCGCTCCTTCTCCTGCTCCATCCAGTCGGTCGTCGAGGCGCCGTCGTGGGTCTCGCCGATCTTGTAGTTGATGCCCGTGTAGAACAGGATGCGTTCCGTCACGGTCGTCTTGCCGGCATCGATGTGAGCCATGATGCCGATGTTGCGAACCTTGTTGAGGTCCGTAAGCACCTCTAGTGCCACGAGTGCGATTCCTTCGCTCGAGTTGGATGTGAAGTTCGCGGGCCGATCTCAATCGACGAGGACGACCGAAGCCGTCCTCGTCGAATCGGGATCACCAGCGGTAGTGAGCGAACGCGCGGTTCGACTCGGCCATCTTGTGCATGTCCTCGCGGCGCTTCACAGCGGCGCCAAGACCGTTGGACGCGTCCATGATCTCGTTCGCGAGACGCTCGGTCATCGTCTTCTCGCGACGCTGACGCGAGAAGTCGACGAGCCAGCGCAGGGCGAGAGTCGTGGCGCGGGCGGGACGCACCTCGACCGGAACCTGGTAGGTCGCGCCGCCGACTCGGCGGGAACGGACCTCGAGGGCCGGGCGGATGTTGTCGAGAGCGCGCTTGAGGACCGAAACCGGATCCTGCTCGGTGCGCTCGCGAACGGTCTCGAGGGCACCGTAGACGATGCGCTCGGCGACGGTCTTCTTGCCGTCGAGGAGGACTCGGTTGACGAGCTGGGTGACGACCTTCGAGCCGTACACCGGGTCATCAACGAGGGGGCGCTTGGGAGCGGGGCCCTTACGAGGCATTACTTCTTCTCCTTCTTCGCGCCGTAGCGGGAACGAGCCTGCTTGCGGTTGCGGACGCCCTGCGTGTCGAGCGAACCGCGGACGATGCGGTAGCGGACACCCGGGAGGTCCTTCACACGACCGCCGCGGACGAGCACGATCGAGTGCTCCTGGAGGTTGTGGCCCTCACCGGGGATGTAGGCCGTGACCTCGATGCCGGAGGAGAGACGAACACGGGCGACCTTACGAAGCGCCGAGTTCGGCTTCTTCGGGGTCGTGGTGTACACGCGGGTGCACACGCCGCGGCGCTGGGGCGAGCCCTTGAGCGCCGGGGTCTTCACCTTCGAGCGCTTGGAGCTGCGTCCCTTGCGGACGAGCTGCTGAATGGTAGGCACTGGTTCTCCAGTTTCTTTCCGTCGGCGGCCCCTCGCCTGAGACCAGGGGCCCTTGTGTGAGTCATCCGCGACTTCCCGGATCCCCCTGCGGGCGCACGACGGTCCGTCAGGGGCCGGCGCGCCATGATAGCCCCCCGTTTCCGGGACGCCCGCATCGCGGGCGGGGCCAGAGAATGACGCCCGGAGCTCCGACGGACGGAGCCCGCTGCCGCTGCGCCTCCCGGGTGAAAGCCCGAGCCGAAGCGGCGAAGAAGGACCCGCGAACGCGCGGGAACCGTCCTCAAGTCTAGGGGCGGCGCGCCAGTGCGGTCAAAGGTGCTCGAGGTGACCTGCGCGACTCGGCGAGGGCATCCCCCCCCGCCCTCGCCCCCGCCAGGCCGGAGCGAGGAGCTCGAACACCCCGCCCGGACGACGCGCCGCCCCGCCCTCGGCCCCCGGACGCATCCACAGCCGCGCTCATCCCCTCCCACGAAGCGTCGAAGGGAGAGAAACTCCATGGAGGAAACGGACGACCGAAGGGAGAATCGGTGCGCGCCTCGCTCGTTAGCGCGGTCCGGGAGGCCATGGTTCTCACCGGTCGCTCAAAGCGCCTCCCTCGTC
>CAZJTN010000049.1:4514-8806 GCA_964548945.1 uncultured Schaalia sp. | reverse complement strand
CCACCGAAACGACTGGGACTAACCCTCCACCAACTCCTTTTGTCCTTTAACCCGGAAGTGGTGGGTGTTAGCGCTGCTGCACCGTTTTCCGACTAATGTGCGGGGTTTTTCCGGTGCGTTGGTCGGGAAGTGGTGGGTGTTTGCGCTGCTGCACCGTTTTCCGACTAATGTGCGGGGTTTTTCCGGTGCATTCGTCGGGAAACGGTGGGTGAGCGAGGCTCAAGCGCGAGGAACTCCTCAAGCGGCATCGAGGCGATGACGCGGGGCGTCCCTGACCCATCCGGCTCGAAGATCAGCGTCCACCCGGCCTCGAGGAAGCAGCCGTAGGATTTGTCGAACTTCCCCTGATGGGTGGAGAGAACCGTATTCGTCCCAGCCGTCGGCGGTGTGACCGTGAGGTCCCGAAGATCCTGGAGGGACTGCGCGAGTTCTTCGGCATCGCTGAAGTTCAAGGAGCCGGTGAGCGCCCGATCGAGGCCGACCTCGCCGTCCATCGCCGCGCTCGCATGCTCGTAGACGAAGGAGTACTCGCTCGACAGTGCGCGTCCAACGGGGATCAAGAGCTCGGCGTACTTCGCCCGAAGCTCTGCCATCGACTGGGCCGACGCGGCCGACATCCTCTGGCCGTCGTCGATGAAGCGCGCGTCGACGGGATCGCGGGTGGAAGGACGCGTCGCGCCGGTGTAACGGTCGACGACGACGAGCCCTCCTTGTGCCAGTCGATCCGGTAGATCTGCGGGTGTCGGGGGTTCCGGATCTGCGAGTGACGCACTGCTCGCGTGGATGGGCGCGTCCTCTCCACTTTCAGTGCCACGAGCGGCGCCCGAGGGGGGTGCGGCCTCTGCGCTTTCAGTGCGAAATACGGCGCCGGAAGTGGGCGCTCGTGTCGCTGCATCCGGGGTTGTTACTGCCGAGCATGCAGCAAGGACGGTACTCGCGAGAGCGGCGAGTGCGAGCGCGGGCGTGCGACGCGTGGGGCCTTCGTATGCGGGTGGGTGTCCGGCGGGCGACAAGGGTAACGAGGGCTCGGCGCTCAGGCGATACTGGCGCTCATGACGCTCGCCCCCATCCGCTCACAGATCCTCGCCCTCGCCGATGAGGGCAATGCCGCCTTCGTCGCGAGGCTCATCCCGGGACTCGACCCTTCGGTCACGGTCGGCGCGCGGAACCCCGCGCTTCGCAGGCTCGCCACGTCGCTGCGGCGCTCGCGGCCCGACGAGGCGCGCGAGTTCCTCGCCGAGCTCCCGCACGGGCTCCATGAGGAGAACATGCTCCACGCCTTCCTCCTCGGACTCGAGAAGGAGCCGGAGGCCGCTTTCGAGGGGGTCGAGGCCTTCCTCCCCTTCGTGACGAATTGGGCGGTGTGCGACGCCCTCGCTCCCGCGGGATTCGCGCGCGATCGTCAGCGCCTCGAGGGCGAGGCTGCGCGCTGGATCGCTTCGGAGGCCGTCTACACGACGCGCTTCGGGGTGTGCATGCACATGCGGCACTTCCTCGGGGAGCGCTTCCGGCCGGAGTTCTGCGCCCTCGTCGGCGGCATCGATGCGGAGGAGTACTACCTGAGGATGGTCGTCGCCTGGTATTTCGCCGAGGCGCTCGTCAAGCAGTCCGAAGCGGCGCTCCCGTGGTTCCTCGAGGATCGCCTCCCCCTGCCCGTGCGGAAGATGGCGATCCGCAAGGCTCTCGAGTCCTTGCGCATTCCGGCGGCGACAAAGGCCCGCCTCCGCGAGGTCCGCGATGGCCTGCCGAGGGCGGGGCGGGCCGCGTCGCGCGAAGCCCCGGCATGCCGCTAGGCTTGATCCGCCCCAATAGCTCAGTCGGTCAGAGCAGCGGACTCATAATCCGTCGGTCGTCGGTTCAAGCCCGACTTGGGGCACCGCATCGATCGCCGGGGAGGCGCGCCCGGTGACGGGGGCGCTCCCCTCCCGAGCGTCGGCGGCGAGCCCCCGGATCGCCGCCTCCGCGCTCGCGACGGAATGGATGATGATCTCGGGGTCGACCTCGGCATCGGGATCGGGCTCGAGGTGGGCGAGGAGGGTCCTCGCGAGCATCCGCTCGGGGGCGGACCAGTCGGACTCGGTCGTCGATCCGAAGAGCCTCGCCCTCGTGCGCGTCCGCAGCCATGCGGGGTCGGGGATCGCGCGGAAGACGAGGCCCCGGGTGAGGGTGCCCATCGTCGCTGCGAGCTCCTCGACGCTCAGTGCCCCCTCGTCGCCGTCCGCGACCCTGTAGCCGAAAATGGGGAGGAGGTGGTGGTAGACGCTCGCGCGCTGGGCGTCGAAACGGTCCTCGACCTCGGAGAGGGTGCGCCCGATCTCGGCGCGGATCCCGTCTTCGGGGAGCCAGGGGTGGAGGGCGGAGAGGCTGAGGACGGTGCGCCACTGGGCCGAGCGGGCGGTCCGTTCGATGTCGGCGCGCAGGAGGAGGCGCAGCGACTCGACGACGAGGGTGCGCCGGCCCGCTGCGGTGGCGACGTCGGCGGCCCGGTCGACGAGGACGTCGAAGACATTCGTCAGTTCTCCGGGCGCGTCGGGGACGAGGGCGGAGCGGCGGATCGCGGTGATGAGGACTTCTGCGGCGAAGGCGTTGCGGTCGGGCCAGCGCCGGTAGGCGGTCGC
This sequence comes from uncultured Schaalia sp., assembly GCA_964548945.1. GTDB lineage: Bacteria > Actinomycetota > Actinomycetes > Actinomycetales > Actinomycetaceae > Pauljensenia. Next base: position 6,188 of record CAZJTN010000049.1, on the reverse strand, counting down.
GCGGGAGACGCCGGAGGCGCCGATCGCGCCTTCGAGGGAGACGTTCGCGAGGCCGAGCCTCGGGCCCTCATCGAGGAGGCGCTCGACGGCGGCGTTGAGGATCCGCTCTGCGGCTCCCCGTCTCGGTGAGGGCGTCTTCTTCGCCATGCCTCCCAGCGTCTCATACGCCCGGGCGCTGCGCCGCCCCGGGGCGGCGCAGCGCGTGAGCGGGCGTGCGCGTCGGCGGCGTCCCGGCCGGGCGCGAAGATTGTGCAATCCTCAATGACCTGGGGAAATGCGAGACGGCGCTTCTCCGGCATTTGTGCAGATCGACAAAGGTTTCGCTCAGCGTACAAATCCGTTGTCGACGGAGTCGGACGAGACTACTGTCGCGGGCACTAGGACTTTCGTCTCAGGAAAGGATTCTCCAGTGTCGCCAGAATTCGCCTTCGACACAGTGGCTGTCCTCGGCACCGGCGTCCTCGGATCCCAAATCGTCATGCAGGCCGCCTGGCACGGCAAAGAGGTCTACGCCTATGACCCCTTCCCGGCCGCCCTCGACAAGCTCCCCCTGCGCTGGGCCTGGATCCGGCAAGGCTACGAGCAGCACTTCACCGACTTCACGGATGAGCGCTGGCAGGAGGCCCTCGATCGGATCCACCCGACCTCCGACCTCGCCCTCGCCGGATCGAGGGCCGACATCGTCCTCGAGGCCGTGCCCGAGAGGCTCGACGTCAAGCGCGAGACGTGGCAGGCCGTCTCCGAACTCATCCCGGCGGACGCCCTCCTCGCCTCCAACACCTCCCAGCTCCTCCCCTCCGAGATCGCCCCCGCGACCGGGCGCAGCGAGCACTTCGTCGCGATGCACTACGCGAACCGCATCTGGTCCCACCCCCTCACCGAGGTCATGGGAACCCCGACAACGGATCCGCGCTACATCAAGGGCGCCCTCCAATTCGCCGAGGAGACCGGCACCTACCCCTTCTTCATCAACACCGAGATCCGCGGAGGACTCTTCAACACCTTGAACTTCCCGTGGATCTACTCCGCCGCCTCCCTCTACATGCGCGGAGTCGGCACCCCCGCCGAGATCGACCAGGCGTGGGTCATCGGCACCGGGGCCGGACTCGGCCCCTTCGCGATCCTCGACGGCATCAGCTTCAGGCTCGGCGCCTACCTCGCGAAGATGGACCCGCGCCCCGGGGTCCGTGAATTCGCCGAACGGCTCACCGAAGCGACCTACGCCGGCGTGTCCGGCGTCGCCGACGGCCAGGGCTTCTACCTCTACGACGACGCGGGCGAGGCGACGGGGCCGAATCCCTTCTGGCGCACGCGCGCGCAGTGACGAGGGCGCGCCATCCGGCGGGCTCGCCCTCGCTCCGGGGCGGGACCCGCTGGGGCACGAGGGCGCGCAGGGGCGGTCTTCGCGGAGGCCGCCCCTTGGCCGCGCCTTCCCGCGTGCGCAATCGGCCGCCGCGCCGGGATCATCGCCGGGGACGAAACCGGCCCGTCACCTCCGCGTCACCTCCCCTTCGCAATCGGGATGAACACGGTGCAGTGCGCCTCCTCGGATGGGCTAGTCTGGAAACCGCGGGCCCGCAGGCTCCGCCCCGTCGACGTCAGCGAAGGAAGCCCCATGACCGACTCGAGCAGAACCCGGACCCGCCTCCTCCTCGCCCTCGCCGTCCTCCCGCT
>CAZJTN010000049.1:0-4504 GCA_964548945.1 uncultured Schaalia sp. | reverse complement strand
CTGCGCGGCCGGCGAACAGGCGCAGGCGCCCGAATCCTCGTCAACGGGCTCACAGGACGATCAGGCGCAATCCGCCGGCGCCCCGAGCGCGCAGAGCAGCGCGGAAACGGCCGGGCCGAGCGAGGAGGAGACCCCCGTCCTCGGCGCCTGGGAGGGCGAGGTCCGCGGGCACTCCTACCGCGTCGGCGTCACCTCCGTCGTCGTCGAGGACGATCTCACGACCCTCACCCTCGCGGTGACGAACACCGGGAGCGAATCCCTGGGCGACTGGATGATCGACTTCGGCGGAGCGAACATGCTCGCGAAGGAGACGACCCTCGTCGATACCGCGAACAGGATGATCTACAGCCCCGGCGTCGTCCCGAACACCGCCCGCTGCCTGTGCACGACCTACAACGCGGCGGACCTCGAGGCGGGCGCCACGACCAGCGTCTACACGACCTTCACCGGACTCGCCGAGGGGGTGACGACGGTCGACGTCGTCCTTGAGGACGTGCCCGAGCCCCTCGCGAACATCCCCGTGACGAGGCGCTGACGGATGCGCGCCCCCCGCCCCGGAGCCGCCCTCCTCGCCGCGCTCGCCCTCATCCTCATCGCTCCCGCCGCCCGCGCCGATGACGCCCCCTCCCTCGCCGACATCGTCTTCCCCGAACCCGTCGAAGTCGTCTTCACCGTCGAGTCCGAGGACGGCGCCGAACGGACCACCGAGACCGGCGCCGACACCCTCACGACCCTGTCGGGCGACGTGAACTTCGACGTCGATTCGGACGCGCTCACCGAGCGGGCCGTCGAGATCCTCGACGCGCTCGCCGCCGACTGGGCCGACACCCCGCCCTCGAGGGTGACGATCACCGGGCACACCGACTCCGTCGCCGACGACGCCCACAACCTCGACCTCTCCCAGCGCCGGGCGCGCTCGGTCGCCGAGCGCCTCAGCGCCGCCCTCCCCGGCCTCGAGCTCGTTTCCGAGGGGAAGGGCGAAGCCGAACCGATCGCCTCGAATGCCTCCGAGGAGGGGCGCGCCCTCAACCGCCGCGTCGAGATCCGCGCGGAGAAGTAGGGGAGCGGGCCCCGATCGGGCCGCGGCTCCGGCGATCGAATCGCGCAGAAGCCGGGAGCATAGCCCCGCGCTCGTGAATCGCAACACAAACGCTCCGGCGTGTTGAGCGGAAGGAAGGGCGGGCCTAGCATGATGAGTTGCGCCTTATCATGCCCGAGGTGACTCGTACCCACCCGCTGAACCAGGCGCCGAGCGGGGGCGGACGAGGTCAGATAATGGGCGAAGGCGTGTGCGCGCACCGAAAATGCAGGGAAGGACCCCCTTTGGCTGCTACTAGCACTGCCAACCAGCCCAGGAACCGCATCTCATTCGCCAAGCTCCGCGAACCTCTCCAGGCCCCGAACCTCCTCGGCCTCCAGATCGAGAGCTTCGACTGGCTCCTCGGCAACGACGCGTGGAAGGCCCGCGTCGCCGCGGCGAAGGCCGAGGGACGCACCGACGTCCCCGACGTCTCCGGACTCGAAGAGATCTTCACCGAGTTCTCGCCGATCCAGGACATCAACGAGAAGATGGCCCTCTCGTTCCGCGATCACCGCCTCGAGCGTCCCAAGTACTCCATCGAAGAGGCGAAGACCAAGGACTACACCTACTCGGCCCCGATGTACATCACCGCCGAGTTCACGAACTACGAGACCGGCGAGATCAAGAGCCAGACGGTCTTCATGGGCGACTTCCCGCTCATGACCCCCCGCGGCACCTTCATCATCAACGGCACCGAGCGCGTCGTCGTCTCCCAGCTCGTCCGCTCCCCGGGCGTCTACTTCGAGCGCCTCTCCGACCGCTCCTCCGACCGCGAGACCTTCGGCGCGAAGATCATCCCGGGCCGCGGCGCCTGGCTCGAATTCGAGATCGACAAGCGCGACGCCGTCGGCGTGCGCATCGACCGCAAGCGCAAGCAGTCGGTCACCGTCTTCCTCAAGGCGATCGGCCTCACCGAGTCCGAGATCCGCGAGGAATTCGCCGACTACCCCGTCCTCATCGAGACCCTCGAGAAGGACACGGTCCACACGATGGAGGAAGCCCTCCTCGACATCTTCCGCAAGCTCCGCCCCGGCGAGCCCGCGACCGTCGAGTCGGCGACGAAGCTCCTCACGAACCTCTACTTCGACGACAAGCGCTACGACCTCGCCAAGGTCGGCCGCTACAAGATCAACAAGAAGCTCGGCCTCGACGCCGACCCGACGATGTCGATCCTCGACCCCTCCGACATCGTCGCGACCGTCAAGTACCTCCTCGCCCTCCACAAGGGCGAGAAGACCGTCGCGGGCGTGCGCAACGGCGAGAGCGTCGACATCCGCGTCGAGTCCGATGACATCGACCACTTCGGCAACCGCCGCATCCGCGCCGTCGGCGAGCTCATCCAGGCGCAGGTCCGCAACGGCCTCGCCCGCATGGAGCGCACCGTCCGCGAGCGCATGACGACCCAGGAGGCGGATTCGATCACGCCCCAGTCGCTCATCAACATCCGCCCGGTCGTCGCCGCGATCAAGGAGTTCTTCGGAACCTCCCAGCTCTCGCAGTTCATGGACCAGAACAACCCGCTCGCCGGGCTCACCCACAAGCGCCGCCTCTCCGCTCTCGGCCCCGGCGGCCTCTCGCGCGACCGCGCGGGCATGGAGGTCCGCGACGTCCACCCCTCGCACTACGGGCGCATGTGCCCGATCGAGTCCCCTGAAGGCCCGAACATCGGCCTCATCGGCTCGCTCGCGACCTTCGCGCGCATCAACCCCTTCGGCTTCATCGAGACGCCCTATCGCGTCGTGCGCGAGGGGCAGGTGACGAACGAGGTCGAGTACCTCACAGCGGACGACGAGTTCGGGCACTTCATCGCCCAGGCCTCCTCCCCGCTCGAGGACGACGGCACCTTCGCCGAGGACCACGTGCTCTGCCGCGTCGCCGGCGAGGACCCGACCCTCATCGCGCGCGAGCGCGTCGACTACATGGACGTCTCCGCCCGCCAGATGGTCTCCGTCGCCGCCGCCTTCATCCCCTTCCTCGAGCACGACGACGCGAACCGCGCCCTCATGGGCGCGAACATGCAGCGCCAGGCCGTCCCGCTCCTCACGACCGAGGCGCCGCTCGTCGGCACCGGCATGGAGCGCCGCGCCGCGCAGGACTCCGGCGAGATGATCGTCTCCGACGTGTCCGGCGTCGTCGCCGAGGTCTCCGCCGACCTCATCGTCGTCTCGACCGACGACGGCGGGCGCAAGTCCTACCGCCTCGAGAAGTTCGAGCGCTCGAACCCGGGCAACTGCACGAACCAGCGCGTCATCGTCGACGAGGGCGATCGCGTCGAGGTCGGGACCGTCCTCGCCGACGGCCCCGCGACCGATCACGGCGAGGTCGCCCTCGGGAAGAACCTCCTCGTCGCCTACATGTCGTGGGAGGGCCTCAATTACGAGGACGCGATCATCCTCTCGCGCCGCGTCGTCGAAGAGGACGTCCTCACCTCGATCCACATCGAGGAGTACGAGGTCGACGCCCGCGAGACGAAGCTCGGTGAAGAGGAGATCACCCGGGACATCCCCAATGTCTCCGAGGAGTCCCTCGCCGACCTCGACGAGCGCGGCATCATCCGCATCGGCGCCGAGGTCGTGGCCGGCGACGTCCTCGTCGGCAAGGTCACCCCGAAGGGCGAAACGGAGCTCACCTCCGAAGAGCGCCTCCTCCGCGCGATCTTCGGTGAGAAGGCCCGCGAGGTCCGCGACACCTCCCTGCGCGTCCCCCACGGCCAGGAGGGCATCGTCATCGGCGTCCGCGAGTTCAACGACGACGAGGACGACCTCAACCCGGGCGTGCGCCAGACCGTCCGCGTCTACGTCGCCCAGCGCCGCAAGATCACGATCGGCGACAAGATGGCCGGCCGTCACGGCAACAAGGGCGTCGTCTCGAAGATCCTGCCCGTCGAGGACATGCCCTTCCTCGAGGACGGGACCCCGGTCGACATCATCCTCAACCCGCTCGGCGTCCCCGGTCGCATGAACGTCGGACAGGTCCTCGAGTACCACCTCGGCTGGCTCGCCCACCAGGGCTGGGACGCGTCCCAGGCCGTTGAGGCCGGCGAGGCCTGGACCCGCCACCTGCCCGCCGACGGCATCACGACCGCGCCGCAGACCCTCGTCGCGACCCCGGTCTTCGACGGCCTCGAAGCCGACGAGCTCGCCGGCCTGCTCCGCAACGTCAACCCGAACCGCGACGGCGACCGGCTGACGAACGAGCAGGGCAAGGCCCGTCTCTTCGACGGGCGCTCCGGCGAGCCCTTCCCGTACCCGATCGCGGTCGGCTACACCTACATGCTCAAGCTCCACCACCTCGTCGACGACAAGATCCACGCGCGCTCGACGGGCCCGTACTCGATGATCACGCAGCAGCCGCTGGGCGGTAAGGCCCAGTTCGGCGGCCAGCGCTTCGGCGAGATGGAGGTGTGGGCGCTCGAGGCCTACG
>CAZJTN010000048.1:2747-8824 GCA_964548945.1 uncultured Schaalia sp. | reverse complement strand
CGACCATGCGAGCGGCGTGCGCGGCCTCCGATGCGGGCGCGTCCTCGGCGAGGGCCTTCGCCGCCGATTCCATCGCGCTCGTCTCCTCGCCGTGGGAGGAGGTCGTCGAGGGGTCCTCGGCGATCCTCGAGAGTTCGGCGGCGAGGGCGGCGATCCTCGCGCGGGAGGTGTCCTTCGGGACGGAGATCTCCGCCTGGGGCTGAATGCGCGAGGCGGGGCGGATCCACGGCTCTTCGGAGACGATCCAGTCGATGAGGTGCTCGCGCAGGTAGCAGCGCAGGTCCCAGAGTTTCCCCGAGTCCGTCGCGGAGGCGAGGATCCGCACGGTGACGGTCGAAACGTCCGAGGCGGTCATCTGGACGTTCCACGTCCTCCCGTCCCACAGGTCCGTCGCGGTGAGGAGGGACTCGACCTTCTGGCGGAGGAGCGGCATGGGGACCTCCCAGTCGAGTTGGAGCTCGACGGTCCCGAGCTGTGCGCTCGCGCGCCGCGTCCAGTTCTCGAAGGATTGGGAGGTGAAGGTCGTCGAGGGGACGATGAGGCGCCGCTCGTCCCAGAGGCGGACGACGACGTAGGACAGGGTGATCTCCTCGATCGCACCGGACTCCCCCTTCGCATTCGCGACGACGACGTCGCCGACGCGGATCGCGTCGGTGAAGGCGAGCTGGATCCCCGCGAAGACATTGCCGAGGGTCTGCTGGGCGGCGAGACCGGCGATGACGGAGATGAGGCCGGCGGAGGCGAGGAGGGCCGCCATCGCCTGGCGGGCCGCGGCGAAGGTCGAGAGGACGGCGACGATCCCGATGATGACGACGATGAGCTGGAGGAGTCGGCGCACGACCTGCGCCTGCGTCTCGAATCGGCGGGCCCGCCCGCCGTCGGCGCTCTGTCGGAGGCGGGCCGCGTCCTCGAACACCCACGCCGCTTCGTAGGCGATCCCCGTCATCGCGAGGATCGCCGCGATGAGGAGGACGTGGGCGGAGGTGGAGACGAGCGAACCGTTCGACCACTGGGAGAGGTCCGCGCCGATGAGGGTCGTCTGCAGGCCGATCCACGCTCCCCAGATCATCACCGCGAGGTAGAAGGAGGTGCGGATGCGCTTGAGGAGCATCGAGCCGACCGGGGAGCGGCGGAAGACGCGCCTGAGGATCGTCGAGGCGACGGCCGCTGCGAGGAAGCCGAGGGCAGCGCCGACGAGCGAGCCGGCGAGGAGGGAGACGATGTCGAGGGCGTCGGAGACGGCCGCCTCCGCCCCCGACTGGGCCGTGTCCGCGTCGGCGGGGCGGAAGAGGGCGACGAGGGCGGAATCGAAGGCAGTCATGGCACCAGAGTAGGGGGCGGGCCTTGCCGTTTCCTGTGCGCCGCGCATGCGTCCAAGGGGGACTTTTCTGCGCGATCCCGCCGAAATCCGCGGCTGTGAGTGGGGTCACCGAATCTCGTTTTGCTTTCCTCGCGAGTTATTGCATATGCTCTTCCTCGTCTTCGGACGCCACCGAGGTGGCCGGAACGGGCCCCCATCGTCTAGCGGCCTAGGACACCGCCCTTTCACGGCGGCGACACGGGTTCGAATCCCGTTGGGGGTACTCTCCTGACGCGAGTCCTGTCGCGTGTGGAGATAACTCAATAGGTCTTACCTGTTGTGTAAGGCCCCGTAGCGCAGTTGGTTAGCGCGCCGCCCTGTCACGGCGGAGGTCGCGGGTTCAAGTCCCGTCGGGGTCGCCGACCAGACCGATGGTCAGGTCCTGGCTCTGTAGCTCAGTTGGTAGAGCGTTCGACTGAAAATCGAAAGGTCACCGGATCGACGCCGGTCGGAGCCACGAGCACCCCGAGATTCGTGAGGATCTCGGGGTTTTTCGCATTCGCTTCGCGATCCGCCGGTCACCTCGCGTTCACCTCGCCCCGCTATCCTCCGGGGAATGCCGCCCGCCCCGCAGCCCCTTCCCGCCGAGGACCCCGCCGGCGCCGATCACGCGCGCCGAGAAGCCGCCTCGGACTCCGGCCGTGACGACTCCGCCTGGACGGTCCTCCTCGCCTTCCTCCGCCTCGGCCTCACCTCCTTCGGCGGGCCCGTCGCCCACCTCTCCTACTTCCGCGAGGAATTCGTCGGGCGACGGCGCTGGCTCGACGACGCCGAGTACCTCGACACCGTCGCCCTCTGCCAGTTCCTCCCGGGCCCCGCGTCGAGCCAGGTCGGGATCGCCCTCGGCTATCGCAGGGCCGGGATCCTCGGGTCACTCGCCGCCTGGCTCGGCTTCACCGCGCCCTCGGCGATCCTCCTCGCCGCCCTCGGATCCGGGCTTGCGAGCGGAGTCCTCCCGATCCCCGAGGCCGCGATCCACGGCGTGCTCGTCGTCGCGGTCGCCGTCGTCGCCGACGCCGTCGCGAAGATGGCCCGCTCCGCCTGCCCGGACACGCCGCGGCTCGCGCTCATGATCGCCTCCGCCGTCCTCGTCCTCCTCATCCCCTCGGCGAGCGTTCAGTTCCTCGTCATCGGTCTCGGCGCACTCGTCGGCCTCGCCCTCGGGCACCGGATCGGGGACGAGGGCGGGGCGCGCGGACAGGGAGGCGGAAAAGGCGCGGACCAGCAAACGGGGGCCCGCCGGGCGCCCGCGCGGATCCCTCCCCTCGCCCTCGGGGCGCTCGCCCTCTTCGCCCTCCTCCTCGTCGCCCTTCCCCTCGCCCGTCTCCTCGTCCCGAGCGGGGCCCTCGCGATGGCCGACGTCTACTACCGGGCGGGTTCGCTCGTCTTCGGCGGCGGGCACGTCGTCCTCCCCCTCCTCCAGCACGAGGTCGTCCCCGCCGGCTGGGTCGACGAGTCGACCTTCCTCGCCGGATACGGCGCGGCCCAGGCGGTTCCCGGGCCGCTCTTCACTCTCGCGGCCTTCCTCGGCGCGGCCTCGAGCGCCTCGCCGAATGGCCCGCTCGGGGCGCTGCTCGCGACCCTGGCGATCTTCCTTCCGAGCTTCCTCCTCGTCCTCGGCGCCCTGCCCCTGTGGGAGCGCCTCGCCGCGATGCCGAGCGCCCGCTCCGCCCTCGCCGGGATCAACGCCGCGGTCGTGGGGATCCTCCTCGCGGCCCTCTACACGCCCGTGTGGACCTCCGCGATCGCCTCGCCGACGGACGCGGCCCTCGGCCTCCTCGCCTTCGCGGCCCTCCACTTCTTCAGGGCGCCCGCATGGGCGCTCGTCGCAGCCGGGGGACTCCTCGGATGGGCGCTCGCAGGGGTCGCGCCCGGACTCGTCTGACGCCGCGCGAGCACCCCCGGATCTGGCCCTGCTCGACGCCCCGAGGATCCGGCGGGGAGATCAGTGTGAGCCCGGGACCACGAGCTGGAAGAATACGAGCATGACCTTGTCGATGGGAAGCCTCGAACGCCGACCGTGGTGGCGGAGCCGCCGGGCCCATTCCGCCCCGGGCCCGGGCCGCTCGATCGTCGTGTACTGCCGCGATCTTCGGATCGAGGACCCTCGCACGGGCGCCCGCCTCCTCGCGGAGGTCACCCTCGGTTTCCGCTCCGCCTCCCTCACCGCGATCCTCGACCCGACGGGCGCGCGCAGCCGCGCCCTCTTCACGGCGATCCTCGGCCTGCGCCTCCCCGAGGCCGGGTCCCTCAGTGTCTCGCCCGCCGCGCCGGGCCGTCGGGACCGGCTCGCCTCGATCTCCCTCATCGCCCCCTCCTCGCCCATCGACCCGGAGCTCACGGTCCGGGAGAACCTCCTCCTCCCGCTCGCCCTCACCGGCGTGACGACCGACGAGTCGAGCTTCGCCTCCGCCCTGTCCATCGCCGGCCTCGTTCCCTACGCCGACACCCCCGGGCGCGAGCTCGGCGCCCTCGACCGTTTCCGCCTCCACCTCGCGCGAGCGATCGTCGCGGGCGGGGACATCATCCTCGTCACGGACACGCAGCGCCTGCCGAGCCCGCAGGATCGGGCGACGGCGCTCCAGCTCCTCCGCTCGCTCGCCGACCACGGCGCATGCGTCCTGCTCGCGACCGCCGAGCCCGAGGCGGCCGCGGAATGCGACCGGGCGATCCTCCTCGCGAACGGGCGGGTGAGCGCCGACCTCGTCGCCCCGAACCTCGAGTCCGTCACCGCGGCCCTCGACCGGGGCCCCGAAGATCCCTCGACCCTCGTCGGCCCCATCCCCGCCGCCCTCCCCTCCGCGCCGATCGCGAAGACCGCTCCGGGTGAAGCGGGAGCGCCCTCGCCCAAGGAGGGGGCCGCCCCTGACGCGGAGGAGGACCCGGCACCCCTCCCCTGGGTGAAAGTCGATGCCGCGCCGAAGGCCGCCTCCCCGGGCAGCGCGTGCTTCCCCGCAGAGCGGATCTTCGCTGCCGATCCCCCCGCGCCGCGCGCTCAGGGCACCGACACGGCCGAGCAGCGCCCCGTCTTCCGGCGCGTCGCCCTCACCCCCGCCGAACAGGTCGCCGAGGACGCCGGCGCCGAGGAGGCGCCCTCCCCCGCGCGGATCCCGCTCCGGCGCCGCGAGGAGGACCCCGACCCCATCACGAGGGCGATCCGCACCCTCGGGCGCGACGCCGAGGCGCACGAGGACGGGGCCGGCCACGGCCGGGGGGAGCCCGAGACGAACGGGCGCGCCGCACAGCGCCCCGCGCCCCTCCCCGAAACACGCCCGGCCCCGCCCCCGCCGACCCGAGAGCAGGCGGAGGTCATCGACCTGGCGAGGAGGATCCTCGAGGAGCTGCCCGGACCGATCGTCCCGGAGGAGTCGCGGCGGCCAGCGCCCGGACCCGCCGAGCCGACTGCAGGCGCGTCGGGATCGTGAGAAACTGAAGCAACAGCGCGGCTGGGCCGCGGTCATTCAATGAGGAAGCGAGTGCCTTCGATGACGACACCGATCGAGCCGCTCGGGACCGGCGAGACGACGTCCCGCGCCCCGGCCTCGCCCGGGCGCGCGGCGACCATGGGCGAGCTCTTCGCGTCTCTCTCCACGCAGATCACGACGATCATCAACGGGGAGATCGAGCTCAACAAGCTCAAGGCGAAGAACTTCGCGAAACGCGCCGGAGCGGGCGGCGGCCTCCTCGCCGCAGCGGCGGTCCTCGGCCTCTTCCTCCTCGGGTGGGTCTTCCACACGATCGAAGTCGCGATCGCCGTCGCGCTGCCCGCGTGGGCGGCGGCGCTCATCACGACCGGGATCCTCCTCCTCATCACGGCGATCCTCGCCGGCGTCGGCGCGAGCCTCCTCAAGAAGAGCCAGGAGCACACGCCCGACCCGAAGGAGGGCCTCACCCAAGATCTCAACGCGCTGAAGAAGGGCCTGGGCAAGTGAGCGAGACGAGCACATCGAAGACGCGCACGGAAGAGGAGATCCTCGCCGAACTCGCCGAGACGCGGGCGCTCATGACCGCGACCGTCGACGAGCTCTTCGGCCGCGTCCAGCCCGAGTACCTCGTCGGGCAGGCGAAGCGGACGGCGAAGGAGAAGGCCCTCGAATGCAAGGAGCGCGCGAAGGGGCTCCTCGAGGATGCGCGGAGCGGGGATCCCCAGGCCCTCAAGACCCTCGGGATCGCGGCTGCGGGCACTGCGGCGGTCGTCGCCCTCGTCCTCGTGCGCATCGTCCGCGGTCGGCGCTGATCCTCGACGCGGCGAGCCTGTCGCACCCTTCTTCTCCATGAGGCCGGGCACACGTCCCGCCTCTCGGATGAGGGGCGCCCCGTCGTGTGGCTATGATGATCCCACGACACATTCTGATCATCCAGGGAACCGCCTCGCGCGGACCCGAACTACGCGGAGGGGGTCGACGCCATGGGGCGCGGCCGTCAAAAGGCCAAGCAGACGAAAGTCGCTCGCAAGCTGAAGTACTTCAGTCCTGATACCGATCTCGACGCCCTGCAGCGCGAGCTCGCATCCTCTGAGCACCACTCGTACGACGACTACGAGCCCGAGGACGAGGGTACGGACGAGGACGACGACCTCTACTCCAAGTACGCGGACTACGCGGACGATGAGGACGAGGACGGCACTCCCGAACTCGACGAGGACTTCTGGGTCAACCCGTCGACGAAGTGACCCGGGGGCTCCTCCCCTTCGGATCACCCGGATGATCAAGGCGCG
>CAZJTN010000048.1:0-2737 GCA_964548945.1 uncultured Schaalia sp. | reverse complement strand
GCTCATCCGACCTTGCGCGCGCCCTGTGCAGGGCGCGCGGATCCTCGCATTCCGGGGCCGCGCCCGCCTCTCGCGCCGCGATCCCCGGGTCGAACCCGGGTCGATCTCGGGGTCGGCTCGGGCCCCTCCCCCATGGCAGGCGCTCGGATCGGGCCGATAGCGTCGAGTCATGCGCACACACCTCCGCCTCGTCCTCTCCTCAGTCCTCGCGCTCGCCCTCGTCGGACTCATGGCGCTCGCCTGGGGGCTCGGGCCCCGGCTCGGCATCGCTCTCACGGGCCGCCCCCTCTTCCTCCTCCCGCCGAGCCCGCAGCGCTATGCCGCCACCGTCCTCGAGGTCGCCGACCTCCAGGCGATCCACGCCGATTCCCCCGACTATCTCGCCGCCCGCGAGCGCGCCCTCGCCGTCGCGAAGGGTGCCTCCTCGACCGCGGAGGTCCACGACGCCCTCGACGCCGCCCTCACAGCGGCCGGCGGCAAGCACTCGGGGATCCTCAGTGCGGCCGAGCGCGAAGAATGGGCGATCTCCGATCCCACCCCTCCTCAAGTCGTGATCTCGGGCTCCATTGCGATCGCGACCGTCCCGGCCTTCGACGGCTTCGCCTCCGACGGGCGCCGCTATGCCGAGATCCTCGGGCGCGGCCTCGATTCCGCACTTTCTGGGCCCGCGTCCTGCGTGATCGTCGACCTGCGCGGCAATGGCGGCTGGGACATGGGGCCGATGCTCGCCGGGGTCTCCCCGCTCCTGCCCGATGGGACCGCCCTCGAGTTCGAATCCTCCAGCGTTTCCACACCGGTGACGGTCACCGGGTCGACCGTCGCCGGCGGTGGGACGCCGACGAGCGTTGAAGGCGTCCGCAAGCACCTCGTCCCCACGGCGATCCTCATCGACGAGGGCACGGGCAGTTCCGGGGAGGCGACGGCGATCGCCTTCAAAGGCGTCGAGGGCACGCGCTTCTTCGGCAGGGCGACGGCGGGCTACGCCTCGGCGAACATCGCCTTCGAGATGCCCGACGGGGCGCTCGTCATGGTGACCTCGGCGAACGACAAGGATCGGAACAGCGTCGTCTACGGCGACAATCCGCTGATCCCGGACGAGCAGACCGATGACGCCCTCGAAGCCGCGAAGGCGTGGCTCGCCGCCGAGCACGGCTGCGAGGAGGGACGCCGATAGCTCATATCCTTGCGTAATACCGCCACTTGATAAAGTTTAGGATCTTATCCTTGAACAATGAGAGGATCCGATCAAGGATAGAGCCCAGGAAAGAAGCAGACGGAGGTGTGAAGGTGGCGGGTTGGGACGAGCGCATCTGGGAATCCTCGATCTTTGAGGGCCTCCCACGCCGTGAGCGTCATTCCGGACCGTATCGCTCGTACGTCCCGGATTCCTTAACGACGACCTCCCTCCTCCTTCCTCCCGACGTCGACGCCCTCGTGTCATCCGCCGAGAGAGCCGTGAGAAATTCTGCCGACAGCCGCGACCTCGAGGGCATCGCACGTTTCCTCCTCCGTTCCGAAGCAATCGCCTCGTCGCGCATTGAGGGCGTCGCCCCCTCGACGAAACAAGTGGCCTTCGCGGAACTCGAAACGGCGGAAGGGCGAGGATCCCTCGGAGCAAGTGAACAAGCCCAACTCGTCGCTCGGAACATGACGGTCGTCGAGCGAGCCCGAGCGGAGCTCACCGCCTCGAACACGATCACTCTCGACCAGGTCGTCGTCCTCCAAGAAGCGCTCGTCGCCGACACTGCGACCGCGTGCGGAGTGCGCACAGTCCAGAACTGGATCGGCGGTTCCTCCTACCATCCCCTCGGAGCCGATTTCGTTCCACCCGCCCCCCAACGACTCAATACCTCGCTCGACGACCTCGTGACTTACATGAACGGGGCCGCCCACTCGCCCATCGTCCAAGCCGCACTCGTCCACGCCCAGTTCGAGACCCTTCACCCCTTTGCGGATGGCAATGGCCGTGTCGGTCGAGCCCTCATCCACACGGTGCTCATGAGACGCGGGCTGACCACGCGTGCGATCCTCCCGATCAGTCAGGTCCTCTCGACACTGCGCCAGGATTATGTGAGGGCGCTCGACGCCTACCGCTATACCGGCGCACCGAATGGAGATGAATTCCACGCCGCTCGCACCGAGTGGATCGCATTCTTCGCGCAGGCGATCATCATCGCAGCAGAACAGGTGGAACGCACGAAAAGAGAGCTCGATGCGATCCGCACCGACTGGGATGAACAGCTCGCCCTCTGGCGGACCGAGACCGGCCACCAGCGTGCTCTTCGCTCAACATCGGCGACTGCGAGGATCCTTCAGGACCTTCCCTCGACACCGGTCCTCACAACCGCATCGGCGAGTCGGATCTACGAAGTGACGACGCAGGCCGCCAATCAAGGACTCCACATGCTTGAAGGCGCGGGAATCCTCTCAGCGACATCCCGAAAAGGCCAGGCGATCTACTTCGCGCCGCGGGTCCTCGACCTCGTCGATCTGTCGGTGCGGCGACTCGCGAGCACACGCTTCGACACGCGGATAAGCGCGCCCGGACGGGGCGTCCCCGCAGTCCCACAGTGAGCGAGGCGGAGGGCCTGTCCGCGAAAACACTCACGGGCGCGGTGACAGCCGTGCCCTCCGAAACGGGGGGCGATGGCGGGGCCGAGGCGACCGAACTCAGGCCGTCCGATAGGACCCGCGCAGGCGCACGGCGCCGGCGGTCACGCCCTTCGTCCCCGAGATC
>CAZJTN010000047.1:0-8984 GCA_964548945.1 uncultured Schaalia sp. | reverse complement strand
GTTGAGGACTTCGTGGTAGGCGCCGTCGATGATGCGCAGGTGGATGTCGGCGTCGATGTGGGCGGCGATGGCGCCTTGGACGAAGGCGCGCGATCCGTTGAGGGAGGCGAGCCCGTCCTCGTTCCCGTGGATGATGAGCATCGGCGTGCGCGCCGACTTCGCGTGTGCGAGGACCTCGTCGCCTTGGACGATCATCGTCACTCCCGTGCGGCGGGGGCCGCCGCCGGTGTAGCCGCGGGGGTCGGCGTTGACGGCGCGCTGGCCGTGGGGGTGGCGGTACTGGTGTGTGGGGGGGGCGGGGCGCCGGGCGGGTTGGATGATGAGGCCGGGCGCGATGCGGGCGGCGGGCAGGAGGGCTCGGGCGGCGCTCGCGGGGATGTCGGGCAGGGGGCGCATGGCGGGCCCGGTGAGGACGACGCCGCGCAGGTGCGTGGGGTCGAGGAGGCTCGAGGCGGCGGTGATGAGGCCGCCCATGGAGTGCCCGAAGAGGTGGAGCTGGGGTGTGCGCGCGTGGGCGAGGACGATGCGGCGCGCGTTGACGTGGTCGTCGATGAGGCGGCCGACGTCGACGCGGGAGCGCGGGCCGGGTGCGGTGCCGTGCCCGTAGTGGTCGTAGTAGGCGATGTCGTAGCCGGCGTCGACGAGGGCGTCCTGGAGGGGGAGGAAGCGCCCGGAGTGTTCGGCGTAGCCGTGGGCGAGGAGGACGGTGCCCTTGGGGGTGTCCGTGTCGGCGCGGCGGTACTGCATGTCCATGTCCCTATTGTGGCAGTTGGGGAGCGGATTCACGCCGTGAACGGGGATCCCCCGGCCGGGTGGGCCGGGGGATCTGCGTGTGGCCGCTCGGGTGTGCGATCGGCGGTGACGGGGGTCAGGTCGCGGGTTTCGTCCCGAGGACGTCGAGCCCGCTGTGGGTGAGGACGTATTCGCTCACTTTCCCCTCGTTCCATGCGGTGGTGAGTTCGGGGAGGGCGTCGGTGTCGAGGAGGACGATCGATTGGCCGTCGGAGGAGGTTCCGGTCCCGGTGTAGGGGATCGTGAAGAAGGTGATGTCGGTGGAGCGCAGGCCGGTGAGCCCGGAGGCGATTCCGAGGAGGGAGTCGAAGTTGAGGTTCTGGTCGAGGGCGGAGTAGGTCGTGAGGATGGAGACGAGTTCGGAGAGCTTGCCCGGGTCGGTGAGGACGGATTGGGAGAAGGCTTTCTGGACGATGGCGCGCATCCAGGCTTGTTGGCGCTGCATGCGGTCGAAGTCGCCGCGGGGGAGGGAGTAGCGCTCGCGGACGTAGGAGAGGGCTTCTTCGCCGTTCATCGTCTGGACGCCTTCGGAGGTGGCGATGGGGACGCCGCCGAGGGCGTCGGTGAGTTCGGAGAAGCTCGTGAAGTCGGTGATCATGAAGTGGTCGATGTGGATGCCGAGGAGGTTTTCGACCGTTTGGATGGTGAGGTCGGCGCCTCCGTAGGAGAAGGCGGCGTTGATCTTCGCGCTTCCGTGGCCGGGGATGTCGACCCAGGAGTCGCGGGGGATCGACATGATGTTGACGCCTTTCCCGTCGGCTTCGATCTGGGCGAGGATGAGGACGTCGGAGCGTTGGGCGCCGGCTTGCCAGTCGGTGGGGTCGCCTCCGGATTGGCGCGAGTCGGATCCCATGATGAGGAAGGTCGTCCCGGCTGCGGAGCTCGTCGATTGGGCGCCGGATTCGGAGGGGGAGTTCGTCTGGCCGAGGGAGGTCTGGACGTGGGTGATCTGGGAGTTGATGGAGTGGCGGACCCCGAAGTAGATCGCCGCGGCCGCTCCGACGAGGACGAGGGCGAGGACGAGGAGGCCGATGAGGGCCTTCTTCGTTCCGCTCATCGGCTGTTTGTCGACGAGGCGCGTGGAGGCGCGGCTCGGGAAGGGGGGCTGCGGTTCGGACATCGGGATCTCCTTGGCGGTGGAGCCGGGGCGGATGCGAGTCGGCGCGACCCCGACACCGTTAGGGTATCGGAGCCGCGCCGTGCGAGTCACTTCGCTTCTGCGAGGAGTTCCTGGATGCGGCCGACGCCTTCGACGAGGTCGGCGTCGGACAGGGCGTAGGAGAGGCGGAGGAATCCGGAGGGGCCGAAGGCTTCGCCGGGGACGACCGCGACCTCGACCTCGTCGAGGATGAGGTCGGCGAGTTCGGCGGAGGTGGAGGCGATGCGGCCTCGGATCTGGGTGCCGAGGACGCCTTCGACGCTCGGGTAGGCGTAGAAGGCGCCCTTGGGGACGGGGACCTCGAAGCCGTCGATCGCCGAGAGCATGTCGACGATCGTGCGGCGGCGGCGGTCGAAGGCTTCGCGCATTTCGGTGACGACGGAGAGGTCGCCGCTCAGGGCTTCGAGGGCGGCGCGCTGGGCGATGTTGGAGACGTTCGAGGTGAGGTGGGATTGGAAGGAGGTCGCCGCTTTGATGACGTCGAGGGGTCCGACCATCCAGCCGACGCGCCAGCCGGTCATCGCGTAGGTCTTCGCAACGCCGTTGAGGACGATCGCCTGGTCGGCGAGCTCGGGGACGAGGCGCACGATGTGGGCGGGGGCGGCGTCCTCGTAGAGGAGGTGCTCGTAGATCTCGTCGGTGATCACCCAGATGCCGTGCTCGAGCGCCCATTCGCCGATGGCTTTCGTCTCTTCGGGCGTGTAGACGGCGCCGGTCGGGTTCGAGGGGGAGCAGTGGAGGAGGACCTTCGTGCGTTCGGTGCGCGCGGCTTCGAGCTGTTCGACGGTGACCTTGTAGTCCTGGTCGGCGCCGGCGAAGACGGTGACGGGGATGCCGCCTGCGAGTGTGATGACCTCGGGGTAGGTCGTCCAGTAGGGGGTGGGGAGGAGGGCTTCGTCGCCGGGGTCGAGGACGGAGGCGAAGGCCTGGAAGACGGCCTGCTTGCCGCCGTTCGTCACGAGGACCTGAGCGGGGTCGATCTCGTAGCCCGAATCGCGCAGGGTTTTCGCGGCGATCGCCTGACGGAGGGCGGGCAGGCCCGCGGCGGGCGTGTAGCGGTGCATGGCGGGTTCGCGGGCGGCGGCGATGGCCGCGTCGACGATGTAGTCGGCGGTCGGGAAGTCGGGTTCTCCGGCGCCGAAGCCGATGACGGGGCGCCCCTGGGCCTTGAGGGCCTTCGCCTTCGCGTCGACGGCGAGGGTCGCGGAGGGGGTGATGGCAGCGAATCGCGCGGAGACGCGCGAGCGGGGAGTTGTGCTCATGGGCCCATGGTCGCATGCGCGAGGGCGGGCCGGAAGGCGGAGCCGGGATGCGGGCGGGGGCGCGGGCCTGGGACAATGACGCCGGAGTCCCGACGGGTCGGAAGGAGAGCTGCATGGAGTCGTGGAAGAGCCTGCTCGGGCGCGACATCGAGCCGGAGAAGATCTTCTTCGTGTGCACGGGCAACATCTGCCGGTCCGCGTTCGCTGAGGAGTTCTCGCGCCAGTGCATGACGGGGACGACCCGGGAGTTCGCTTCGGCGGGGGTGGGTGCGGTCGTGGGGTCGAGGATGGATCCGACGATGCGTGAAGCGGCCCACGAGGTCGGTGTTGCTGATTCTCAGCATGTTGCACGACAGCTCACCGGTCGGATGCTCAAGGAGGCGGCGGTCGTCATTGTTTTCGACGAGGAGCACCTCGAGTGGATCACGCGCGAGTTCCCCGAGTATCTTCCGCGGACTTTCATGATCGGGCATCTCGCCCGGGTGCTTCGGGAGCTGCCCGTGGGGTCGAGGGTCGCGCCTGAGCAGCTCGGGGCGGTGATGCGGGCGATGCCGCTCGATCCTGCGCTTGACCGGGTGTCCGATCCCTATCGGCGTGGACCGGAGGCGGCGCGCATGGCCGTTGGCGAGATCCCGGCCGCCCTTTCGGTGATCGCTCCGGTTCTCTTCTGAGGCGGGAAGTGGCCGGTTGGGACTGGTTGGACAGGCTCGGAGTTTTTCCATAGACTCGTCCCCGCGAGTCGCAGGGCTTGCAGTAGGGCAGTGGCGCAATTGGTAGCGCACCGGTCTCCAAAACCGGCGGTTGTGGGTTCGAGTCCCGCCTGCCCTGCCAGGACGGTAATCGAACGGAGGGCACCATGGCAGACACGGTCGCCGACGGCGCCTCCGCGCCTCAGGATCGGACGAAGACGAGCGCGACGCCCGCGCGCGGCGCATCGACTGAGGAACGTAAGCCGAACATCTTCGCCCGGATGTGGATCTTCGTCACTCAGGTGGTCGCCGAGCTCAAGAAGGTCGTCTACCCCTCGGCCGAGGAGACGCGCACGTACTTCGTCGTCGTCGTTGTGTTCGTCGCCGCAATCATGGCGTTCACTGGAATTCTCGACTTCGCATTCGGTAAGCTGAGCGCATTGATCTTCGGCTGACGCCGAACGGACCCGCCCGCAGAGACCTGCAGGCGGGTTTCTTCTACGAGTCGGCCCCGAGTCCGCCATGAGGAATGGCGCCCAGGAGGAAGCGTGAACGAGGACATCACTCCCGTCGAATTCGAAGACGAGGCCCCGGTGGTCGGCGTGGACGAGGAGATCGTCGACGCCGAGGAGCAGGTCGAGGTGCCCGCCGAGGCCGCCGCTGAGGCGGAGGAGCAGGGCGCCGAGGCTGAGGAGACCGCTGAAGAGGAGGAGGTCGATCCCCTCGAGCGCTTCCGCCGCGAGATCATGCTCATCCCGGGCGACTGGTACGTCCTCCACACCTACTCGGGCCACGAGCGCAAGGTGAAGGCGAATCTCGAGCAGAGGATCACGAGCCAGAACATGGAGGAGAAGATCTTCCGGGTCGAGGTTCCCGACGAGTACGTCACCGAGTTCAAGGGGTCGGCGAAGAAGCGCGTCCGCCACGTCCGCATTCCCGGTTACGTCGTCGTCTGCATGGATTTCGACGATGATTCGTACCGCGTCGTCAAGGACACGCCTGCGGTGACGGGCTTCGTCGGCGATCAGCGCAATCCGGTTCCGCTCTCGATCGACGAGGTCGTCGACCTCCTCAAGTACAACGTCCTTGAAGAGGCCGGTCCGGCCGCGCAGCCCGCGCAGGCCGTCAAGGAGCAGGTCCGCCTCGCCTTCGAGGTGGGCGAGATCGTCACCGTCACCGATGGCCCCTTCGAGGCGATGGAGGCGACGATCTCGGAGATCTCGCCCGAGACCGAGAAGCTCAAGGTCCTCGTCACGATCTTCGAGCGGGAGACTCCTCTCGAGCTCTCCTTCGATCAGGTCGCTAAGCGCGAGGAGTGAAGTCGCGCACCCGGACTTGGGTAGGAGTCCGGGTGGGCGATAGGATCAACATTCGTGCGTACTGGGTTCACTGCGCCCTCGGGCCAGTGAGACCGTGCGCCGCCGGGACGGCAGCCGCCGCCCCGGGCACGTGACAAGAAAGACCCGAAACATGGCACCGAAGAAGAAGGTCACCGGCCTGATCAAGCTTCAGATCGCAGCCGGCGCCGCTACTCCCGCTCCGCCGGTCGGCCCCGCTCTGGGCCAGCACGGCGTGAACATCGTCGAGTTCACCAAGGCGTACAACGCCGCGACCGAGTCGCAGCGCGGCTCGATCGTCCCCGTCGAGATCACCGTCTACGAGGATCGTTCCTTCACTTTCGTCCTCAAGACCCCTCCGGCCTCGGAGATGATCAAGAAGGCCGCCGGCGTCCAGAAGGGCTCCGGCACCCCGAACACCGCGAAGGTCGGCTCCATCTCGATGGATCAGGCCCGCGAGATCGGCCAGGCCAAGATGGTCGACCTCAACGCGAACGATGTCGAGGCCGCCGCCAAGATCATCGCCGGCACCGCCCGCTCCATGGGCATCACGGTCACCGACTGACCCCCGAAAACCCCTGTGGTAGGGCAGGCGCTGCCCGGAACCCACGACTGCAAGGAGAAGAAGCAGCATGACGAAGCGCTCCAAGAGCTACCGTGCCGCGGCCGAGAAGGTGCACGCGGACGTTCTCTACACCCCTCTCGAGGCCATGAAGCTGGCCAAGGAGACCACCGTCACCAAGTTCGATTCGACCGTCGAGGTCGTCCTCCGACTCGGTGTCGATCCTCGTAAGGCCGATCAGATGGTGCGCGGCACCGTCTCCCTGCCGCACGGCACCGGCAAGACCTCCCGGGTCTTGGTCTTCGCCGTTGGCGAGCGCGCGCAGGAGGCCATCGACGCCGGGGCCGACGAGGTCGGCGGCGACGAGCTCATCGAGAAGGTCGCCAAGGGCTACACCGACTTCGATGTCGCCGTTGCGACGCCGGATCTCATGGGCAAGGTCGGCCGTCTGGGCCGCGTCCTCGGCCCCCGCGGCCTCATGCCGAACCCGAAGACCGGCACGGTCACCATGGACGTCGCGAAGGCGATCAAGGAGATCAAGGGCGGCCGTATCGAGTTCCGCGTCGACAAGCACGCGAACCTCGCGTTCATCGTCGGCAAGGCCTCCTTCTCGGCCGTTCAGCTCGCCGAGAACTACGCGGCGGTCCTCGAGGAGGTCCTCCGTCTCAAGCCGGCGTCCGCCAAGGGCCGCTACATCTCGAAGGGCACCGTGTCCACGACGATGGGTCCGGGTATCCCGCTCGACGTCACCAAGACGAAGAACCTCGCGACGGACAACGCGTCCTGATAATCTGATCATAGTGTCTGGCGAAGGGCTCCGACCACGGTTGACGTGGTCGGAGCCCTTTGGTTTTGCTGCCTTTCGAGCTGGTGTGATCTTTGATTGGTTGCCTTGAAAGGAGCTGAACAATTCCTGTATTGTCTGTGGGCAACTTCGGATTTCAAACTCTCGGCCGTAGGCGTTCTCGAGGGTGAAATGGCGCATCGCGACGGTCGCGCGTCGGTCGCCGGTCAAACACTCCGGTGTAGAATCCGATGTTGCTACTTCCGGTCGGGGGGAGGCGAATTCCCGCTGTCCTGCGCTCGGTAGTTGGGTTTCGGCGACTAGCCGTGGGTGAGATGGAGCTTAAAGCGTGAAGATCGGGCAAGGTCTCTATCGGGCATGGGGCAAGCGGGCTATCGACATCGCCCTGAGCGCACTGAGCCTCCCCCTCGTGGCTATTGCTGCGGTTTGCGTCGGGTGCGCGATCAAGCTCGATGATGGCGGTCCGGTCTTCTTCCGGCAAACGCGGCGGGGCCTTGACGGTCGCGAGTTCGAGATGCTGAAGTTTCGTTCGATGGCGGTCGGGGCACCGGACATCCGCAATGGCGATTCATCGACTTTGGCTTCAAAGGATGATTCCCGAGTGACTCGTGTCGGGCGCATTATTCGGAAGACCTCAATCGACGAGCTTCCGCAGCTGCTCAATGTCTTCGTAGGGGACATGAGCCTGGTGGGCCCCCGGCCGAATCTCACGACGAAGCCACTTGACTCCCTCGTGGGCGATGAGCGTCGACGCTTGGCGGTCAAGCCCGGAATCACGGGGTACAACCAGGCGTATTTCCGGAATACGTCGAGCCTCGATGATCGCTACCGGAACGACTGCTACTACGTCGATCACTGCTCTTTCCCGCTCGATGTCGCGATCGTCGGCCAGACGATCTGCTCGGTCTTCTCCCAAAAAGGCATTTACTCGAGGGACTCGACGGAGGGGAAGCGATGACGTCGTTGAACGAACGCCCTGAGGAGTGTGGCGCTACATGCAAGCGAGTGCTGATCCTCGGCGCCTCCTTTCTTCAGGTGCCGATGATCCGTGCGGCGAAACGGCTCGGCTACTGGACGATCGTCGTTGACCAGAATCCTGATGCCGTTGGTGCTCCCCTGGCCGATGAGTTCTTCGAGATCTCGACCCTCGACACGGATGCAGTCCTCGCGGTTGCTCGTTCGCGGTGTATCGACGGCATTACGACCGCAGCGACAGACGCGCCGGTGCGCGTTCTTGCTGCCGTTGGGCAGGAGCTGGGGCTTCCGGCGATCAGTGTCGAGTCGTCGGTGCTGTGCACGGACAAACTCGAGATGGTGCGCCGCTTTGCGCGCGAGGGGGTCCCGCATCCTGCGTTCGCGGTCATCGATCGTGATCATCCTTTCGTGCCGAACGAGCAGCCGCTCGATTTTCCTTTCATCGTGAAGCCCGTTGATTCCTCGGGCAGCCGAGGGGTGACGGTCGTTCGCTCGGAGTCAGAGCTCGGTGAAGCGCGCGACTACGCGCGCCGTGTGTCCCGATCCGATGTGCTCCTCGCGGAGGAGCTGCTTGTCGGCCGTGAGGTCAGCTGCGAGTTGTTCCACGACGGGCGGGCACCGCACATCCTCGCAATCACCGATAAGCAGACGAGTGGAGCGCCCCATTTCGTCGAGGTCGGGCATTCGCAGCCTTCAGCGCTCGGGGATGAGGAACGGCGTCAAATTGAGGACGTGGCGCTTAGCGCAGCGAGAGCGCTCGGCGTGACTTGGGGTCCAGGGCACATTGAGATGATGCTGACGGCACGTGGGCCCGTTCTTATCGAACTCGGGGCTCGGCTCGGCGGAGACTTCATCACGTCGCATCTCGTGCCGATCTCGACGGGTATCGACATGGTCGGCCTCGTCGTCGCTCAGGCCGTCGGAGATCCCGTGTGTGTTCCGGAGCCTGCTGACCGAGGTTCGGCCGTTCAGTTCCTTGAGATGCCGATCGGCGTGCTGGCGGGTGTGCGAGGCATTGAGGAGGCGCAAATCGCCGAGGGCGTCGTCGAGGCGAACATCGACGTCCCCCTCGGGCATCAGGGGACGGGCACGAATTCGAGTTCAGATCGGCTGGGGCATGTCATCGCCGGTGGTGCGACCGCTGAGGAGGCGAGGAGTAGAGCGCAGGCTGCAGCGTCGATCCTAGGAATCGAGGTCGTGGAATGACGGGGACGGCACAAGGGCGGCGCGTTCTGGTAATCGGCGCTGGCCGGGGGCAGGTAGGTCTCATCGCCGCAGTCAAGAAGCTGGGTGCTCGGGCGATCGTCGCTACGCAGCTCCGAGATGGCCTTCCCGGAATCGCCCTAGCTGTACTTCCCCGTGAGGTTGTGAACGCGTTGTGCGGGGGTTTGGCCTTTGATGCC
>CAZJTN010000046.1:0-8990 GCA_964548945.1 uncultured Schaalia sp. | reverse complement strand
AGATGGAATCTCGTGACTGGAGTTCAGACGTGTGCTCTTCCGATCTGGACTCGCCCCGAGCGGCTCGGGGATCCTCTCCTCGGCCCGCGACGGCGCGCCGCTCATCATCCGCGGTCTCGCCCTGCGCCTCGCCGGGCTCGCGACGATCTGGCCGGCCTCGCGCCTCGGCCCCGAGCCCCTCGCCTCCTATCAGGTCGTCCTCGCCGTGTGGACGCTCTGCGCCTTCATCCTCGACGCCCTCGCGATCGCGGCGCAGTCCCTCGTCGGCCTCGCCCTCGGGCGCGGCGATCGCGCTGAAGTCCGCGCCCTCCTCGCCGTCCTCACGCGCTGGGGGGCCTGGGCGGGCGTCCTCCTCGGTCTCGCTGTCGCGGCCGCCTCGCCGTGGCTCCCCCTCCTCTTCGGCGCCGACGACGCCGTGCGCTCGATCGCGACCCTCGGGCTCCTCGCCTCGTGCCTCGGCCTCCCCTTCGGGGGCGTCGTCTTCCTCCTCGACGGCGTCCTCCTCGGCGCGGGCGACAACGCCTACTTCGCGCGCGCCGGCATCCTCCAGCTCCTCATCCTCGCGCCCGCCCTCGGGCTCGTCGAGGCCGCCCGCATCCACGGCGCCCCCGCCACGGCGGTCGTCGCCGGCGTGTGGCTCGCCTACGGGATCGTCTACATGGGCGCCCGCCTCGCGACGAACCTCCACCGGGCCTGGCGCTCGCCCTCGGGCCCCCTGAGCGTCCGCGGATAGGCGACCCGGCCGCGCACGAGGCCGGGGCCGCGCGCCGACGTGGTCGACGACTCGTCCACAGGGGTGGCGAACACCACGGAGCCGCGACTAAGCTGGATTCTCGGACTGCCGCCGCCCCGGCGGCCCGGTCCTGTCGGCCCCCGCCCGGGGACCGACGCGCATGACCCTCCTGTCACGGACCGTCCGTGACCGCGAAGACCATAGGAGGTGGGTACACACCGTGCGTAATTACGAACTGATGGTGATCCTCGATCCTTCGATCGACGAGCGCACCGTCGCCCCCACGATGGAGAAGTACCTCGAGCCGGTCGCCGCCAACGGCGGCTCGGTCGAGAAGGTCGACATCTGGGGCAAGCGTCGTCTCGCCTACGACATCCTCAAGCGCTCCGAGGGGATCTACGTCGTCATCGACATGACGACCACTCCCGATGTCGCGCTCGAGCTCAACCGCCGCATGGGTCTCGACGAGACCATCCTGCGCACCAAGCTCCTGCGCCCCGACGCCCACTGAGCCCAGGCTCGACGCACCCCCATCCATCCGCCCACCCGTAGGAGTCGAAATGGCACGAGAGACTCAGCTCACGATCGTCGGCAACCTCACCGCTGACCCGGAACTCCGCTTCACGCAGTCCGGCCAGGCGGTCGTCGACTTCACCGTCGCCTCGACCCCGAGCACCTTCAACCGGCAGACCAACCAGTGGGAGGACGGGACGACCCTGTTCATGCGCTGCTCCGCATGGAACGAATTCGCCGAGAACATCTCCGAATCGCTCCGCAAGGGCATGCGCGTCATCGTCCAGGGCAGCCTCGTGCAGCGCCAGTACGAAGACCGCAACGGTCAGCAGCGCACCGTCGTCGAACTCCGCGTCGACGAGGTCGGACCCAGCCTCCGCTGGGCCCGCGCCCAGGTGTCGCGCACCGAGCGCTCCGGCGGCCAGGGCCGCGGTGGATATCAGGGTGGGAACCGGGGAGGCGCCCCGCAGGGCGGCTCCTCCTACGGTGCTTCGAACCAGGCCGGTTACGGCGCCCCCGCAGGCGGCACCGTCGACGACCCGTGGCGCACGCCCTCCCAGGGCGACGCCCCCTTCGGCGAGCCGCCGTTCTGATCGGCCGCCGGCCCGCGCCGGCGCCGAACAGCTCAGACATCACATGCTGGGGCGGGATGACCCCCGCCCGGATCCAAGGAGACCATCATGGCGAAGCCCCAACTTCGCAACAAGCCCATCAAGAAGAAGGCCAACCCGCTGAAGTCGGCCAAGATCGAGTCGATCGACTACAAGGACACCGCGCTCCTGCGCAAGTTCATCTCCGACCGCGGCAAGATCCGCGCGCGCCGCGTCACCGGCGTCTCCGTCCAGGAGCAGCGCCGCATCGCCCGCGCCGTGAAGAACGCCCGCGAGATGGCGCTCCTGCCCTACTCGTCGACCGGCCGCTGATCGGGGAAGGATACAGATATGGCTACCACCAAGCTCATCCTCACCCGCGACGTCGTCAATCTCGGCAACGCCGGCGAGGTCGTCGAGGTGAAGTCGGGCTACGCCCGCAACTACCTCGTCCCCCGCGGCTTCGCGACCAAGTGGACGAAGGGCGCGCAGAAGCAGATCGATGAGATCGCCGCCGCCCGCCGTCGCCACGAGATCGCCACCGTCGACGAGGCCCGCGAGATCCGCGACGCCCTCCAGGCGGCCGCCCCCGTCACCGTATCCGGCAAGGTCGGCCAGTCCGGCCGTCTCTTCGGCGCCGTCTCCGGCGCTCAGATCGCCGACGCGGTCAAGGCCCAGCTCGACACGACGATCGATCGCCGTCGCGTGATCATCGATACTCCGATCAAGGCCGTCGGCGACTACACCGTCCTCGTCAACCTCCACCCGGAGGTTGCCGCGAACCTCAAGGTCCGCGTCGTCGCCGAGTGATTCCCCCGCCTCCGTCGCGAGGGCGCCCGAGGCGCCTGCGGCGCGGCGTGGGGCGCGAGATTCGCGAAGGGCCCTCGATCCATTCGGATCGCGGGCCCTTTCCTCGTGCCGGCGCCTGTCCGATGCCCGGGACCCCGAGTGCGCGGAGGTGGCGGCGAGGGCAGCTTTCCGGGGAAGGAAGCCGAAGAGCCCGCGGCCCGGGCGCTTCTTGAGGGCCCTCCTGCACGCATCGATCGTGCTCGGGTCCCCTTTGCGAGTGAGGGGAGCACCGCTGCGCCCTCGGGACCTGAGCTCGGCAGTGCGCCGCCGAAGCGGCACCTACTGCCCCGCTGCGCCGCCCGTCGAGCCGGCGCCCGAACCGCCGGTCGTCCCGGTCCCACCAGTCGTCCCGGAGTCGGTGCCGCCGGTCGTGCCGGTCCCGCCCGTCCCGGAGTCGGTGCCGCCGGTCGTCCCGGTCCCGCCCGTCGAGTCCGAGCCCCCGGTCGTTCCCGAGTCGGTCCCGCCGGTGGAGCCAGCGCCCCCGTCCGTCCCCTCCGTCGTCGTCTCTTCGCCTGTCGGGGATTCGCCGGGCTTCTCCTCCGTCGGCTCCGTGGAGGCGCTCGAGCTCTGGGAGGTCTCCGCGGGCTCCGTCGTCACGGACTTCGACGAGCGCGACGAGTCGACGATCCACGAGAAGTCGGTCTCGCTGAGCCCCTGGATCGCGATCGACATGTAGGCGTTCCACACGTCGACCGGCCAGTCGCCGCCGTGGAACTGGCTGAGGCCTCCGATGTTCGTCAGCGGCACCGAGTTCCCGTTCTCATCGGACTGATACATCGACACCGCGGTGACGAGATTCGGAACGAAACCGACGAACTGGGCGGAGAGCTGCTCCTGGGAGGTTCCCGTCTTGCCGGCGCTCGTGAACTCCCCGACCGTCTCCGCGACGCTCTCGGCCGTGCCGCCGTAGGTGGTGACGGCCTCGAGGGCGGGCATGATCGAGGAGACCTCTTCCGCCTCGAAGACGCGCTCGCCCGTCGTCTCGGCCTCGTAGAGCCGGTTCCCGTGCGAATCGTCGACGGAGCGCACGATGTGCGCCGTCACGCGAGAACCGCCGTTGGCGATCGTCGAATACGCGGTCGAGAGGTCGATGTTGTGCGGCGAGGCGAAGCCGAGGACGTTGAGGAGGGTCTCGTCGAGGCCGGCCGTCGATTCGGGAATACCCGCGTCAATCGCGGCCCGCATCGTGTTCGCCGAGCCGATCTCCTCATTGAGCCCGACGAAAGCCGTGTTCACCGAGTACGCAGTGGCCTTCACGAGATTGATCGTCCCGAAGGAGTAGCCGCCGTCGTTCGAGACCTGCGAGCTCAGGCCGTCGAAGGACTGGGGCGAATTGCCGTTGTAGCGGTCGTAGACCGACCCGCCGTCGCGGGCGTTCGCGAGAAGCGCGAAGGGCTTGAAGCTCGAGCCGGCCATCGCGATGTCCTGGGTGACGGCGTTCTGCTGGCGCTCGAGGTAGTCGGCGCCCGCGTATTCGGCGACGATCTCGCCGGTATTCGGATCGATCGAGGAGAGGGCGACGTGCATCGTCGTGGAGTCCCAACCGCTCACGGCGTTCATCGTCTCGGCGGCTTGGATGGCGGCGTTCTGGCGCTCCTCGTCGATCGTTGAGACGATCTTCAGCCCGCCGTTCGCGATCTGCTCCTCGTCGACCGCGCCCGAGGAGAGGAGCTCGGAGCGGACCTGTTCGATGAGATAGCCCGTCGGTCCGGACATCTGCTCGGTTTGAAGGGTCGAGGGGTCGATCGTCTCGGGGAAGGTCGCGGCGTCCGCCTCGGACTGGGAGATCCACCCGTCCTCGACCATGAGGGCGAGAACGCGCTCCCACCGGGACTTCGCCTGCTCGGCGTCGACCGCAGGATCCCACGCCGAGGGCGCGGGGATGATGCCGGCGAGCATCGCGGACTCTGAGACGCTGAGCTCGCTCGCGGGGTGGCCGAAGTAGGCCTCGGAGGCGGCCTCGATGCCGTAGGCGCCGCGCCCGAAGTAGATCGTGTTGAGGTAGTTGCCGAGGATCTCGTCCTTGGACTGCTCCCTGTTGATCTTCAGCGCGAGGACCGCTTCCTTCGCCTTTCCGACGTAGGAGGTCGTCTCTCCGACGTAGTAGCGCTCAACGTACTGCTGGGTGAGCGTCGATCCGCCCTGGCGCGTCCCCGTCGTGATGTTCGTGAGGAGGGCGCGGAGAATGCCCTTGAGGTCGACGCCGGAGTTCGTGAAGAAGGTCCGGTCCTCGGAGGCGACGATGGCCTCGCCGACGTACTCGGGAAGCGACGTCGTGTCGATGATGTCGCGGTTGACCTCACCGAGGGAGCCGAGCTCGGTCTCGCCGTCGGAGTAGTAGATCGTCGACTTCTGCGCGAGGGCGAGGTCGGAGGCCTTGGGGACGGCGAGCGAGGCGTACATGAAGAGGAAGGTCGCGAGCCCGGCGATGACGAGGCCGAGGAAGGCGAAAAGGAGACCGAGTCCGATCTTCTTGCCGACCGAAGTCTTCTTGCGGCGGCCGTCCTTCCCGGAACGACCGGAGCGCCTCGCCGGGGCTTTGCCGGAGCGCTTCGCGGGGGCCTGAGTCGAAGCGGCGCGAGTGCGCGAGCGCGCGGCCGAGGCGCGTGAGGGCCTCGCCGAGTCCTGAGAGCCGGATCGCATGATCTCGCTCCAGTCCATCTTCCCGTCGGATGTCGCCACTATTCAGCCTTTCAGCAGGGGTCGATCCCACCAGCGTAAGCAAGAAGCCTGTGAATCCCCAGGATTGGGGCGCGCATCACGACGGGGCTTCGCCGCCGATCCTGCCTCCGCGAATGCCGCGCGCGTTTCGGCGATTCCCGCAGCTTCGGTGACGCGCATGCCCGGGCCTCCCGCATGTCGGCGGATCGCGGAGGGGAATTCGTCGACCGCGCGCTCGCCGCTCGGGGACACGACCTTGACTCGCGTGAGAGTGGCGTCGCCTTCTTACGCTGCGTGGTGCAGTGGGGTGGTCCTGCTCCTGTTTCGACATCGTGGAATCGCTGTCATCCTGGCGCTAATGGGCCGCTCAGCACTCCGTGGAGGATTCCTCCATCTGCGTCGGAATGGCCGGATCCCTCGCTGCTCCCACCACGAGGATCCTTCACCCGGGCGCCCTCGATGAGATCCGTTTCGACGAGCAGAAGGCCCCGTCCTCGTCGGTTTGAGGCATTCGGTCCGCGCTGGGCGACCGTCGCTTCGGGGGACGAGGGCGGGGCTGAGAACTGCTCAAGGGGAGGCGCGCCGAGGGCGGGCCCGACGGGATACCGCAGGAGGTCTAGTCCCACTGCTCCTCGGGGCGCCCCTCGGCGGCCCACAGCGTGTGGAAGACCCCCGGACGGTCGATCCGGTGGTAGGTGTGCGAGCCGAAGTAGTCGCGCTGCCCCTGGATAAGAGCGGCCGGAAGACGTGTCGCGCGGATCTGGTCGAAGTAGGAGAGGGAGGACGCGAAGACGGGGATCGGGACGCCCGCGGCCGCGGCGAGGGCGACGATCCGGCGGAGCGAGGGGACGCACTCCTGGAAGCGCGTCGCGAAGGGCTCGGCGCCGAGGAGGAGCGGGAGCTCGGGATCCTTCGCGTAGGCGGAGGTGATGTCGTCGAGGAAGCGGGCGCGGATGATGCAACCGGCCCTCCAGATCCTCGCGACCGCGCCCTTGTCGATCGACCAGCCGTGCTCCTTCGCTCCCGCGGTGATCTCGTCGAATCCCTGAGAGTAGGCGACGATCTTCGAGGCGAAGAGGGCCCGACGGACGTCCTCGACGAAGGCATCGCGATCCGCGATCTCGAGCGGCACGGCCGAGCCGTCGAGGCGCGAGGCGGCGTCGCGCTGGGGGCGCGCCGAGGAGGCTCCGCGCGCGAAGGTCGCCTCGCCGATGCCGGTGACGGGGACGGCGAGGTCGAGGGCGGTCTGGACCGTCCACTTGCCCGTGCCCTTCTGGGAGGCCTCGTCGACGATGAGGTCGACAAGGGGGGTTCCGGTCTCGGCGTCGACCTGACGGAGAACCTCGGCGGTGATCTCGATGAGGTAGGAGTCGAGCTCGCCGCCGTTCCACTCCTCGAAGATGTCGGCGATCTCGGCGGGCGAAAGGCCGAGTCCCTGACGGAGGAGGTCGTAGGCCTCTGCGATGACCTGCATGTCGGCATATTCGATGCCGTTGTGGACCATCTTCACGAAGTGGCCCGCGCCGTCGGCGCCGATGTGGACGCAGCAGGGCTCGCCCTCGTAGTGGGCGCTGATCGCTTCGAACATGGGTCCGAGCCGCTCGTAGGACCAGTCGGAGCCGCCCGGCATGATCGAGGGGCCCCGAAGGGCGCCCTCCTCGCCGCCGGAGACTCCCGCTCCGACGAAATGGAGGCCGAGTTCACGGGCGCGCTTCTCACGACGGATCGTGTCGGTGAAGAGGGAATTGCCGCAGTCGACGATGATGTCGCCCTCGTCCATGCGCTCGGCGAGCTGCTCCATCACCGCGTCGGTGTCGGGGCCGGCCTTCACCATGATGATCGCGACCCTCGGGCGGACGAGGGAGGCGACGAAGTCGTCGAGTTCGACGGCGGGGACGAAGACGCCCTCATCGCCTGCGCCATGGGCGTCGATGAGGCGCTCGGTGCGGGCGGGCGTGCGGTTGAAGACGGCGGTGCGGTAGCCGTTGCGCGCGAGGTTCCGGGCGAGGTTCGCGCCCATCACCCCCAGTCCGTAAACGCCGATGTCGGCGGTGGCGACTCCAGGAGCGGCGATGGTCATCGGGATTCCTCCTCGCGTAGGTGATCGAGAACCAGACTAGGGCGCTACGCTCCCGCGCGCCCATCGCCTCTCCTCCTTCCTCCCCCTCCCCCGCGAGAGCATTACCTGTCCCCGCCGAAAGCATTACCTCCTCGCTTCGATAGCATTACCTCCACGCCCCGAGAGCATGACCGCCCTGCCTCCGGCAGCATTGCCTCCACGCATTGATACAGCGAGTCGATATATCGACAACCGCCCGCTGAGCACAGGAACGAGCGTCCGACCGCAGCCGCTTTGGTCAGCCCTCTCCGGCGACGAGAAGCAGTGCTCTCTGCGGCGGCAGGAAATGCTCTCGGCAGCGACAAGTAATGCTCTCGGTGGCGACAGGTAATGCTCTCGACGAAGAGAGGTAATGCTCTCGGCGAGGGGGGTGAGCGGGATCAGCCTGCCTGGGGGTCCGCTTGGGAGCCTGCCTGGGAATCGGCGTCGCGCTTCGCTTTGGCGGCGGCCTTCCTCTCGCGCTTGGCCGCAACGATCGCCTCGTAGCGGGCCTGCTCAGCCTCGTACTCGGCGGCGATGTCACGGACCTCGGGCGAGGCCCACCAGTCGAGGAGGGCGGCACGGGCCGCCTCCTCGCCGAGAGGGCCCTGCTCCATGCGGAGCTCGAGGAGATAATCGCGGGCCATCCTCACCGCGCGGGAGGGACGCAGACCGAGGATCTCCATGATCGCGTCGCCGTCGAGATCGGGCCTGATCGCGTCGAGTTCCTCCTGCTCGCGCAGGGCCGCGATCCGCGCCTCGAGGTCGTCGTAGGCGCTCGAGAGCATGAGGGCCTTACGCCGATTACGGGTCGTGCAATCGGCGCGAGTGAGCCGATGGAGGCGCTCGAGGAGATCCCCCGCATCGGCGACGTAGCGGCGGACCGCCGAGTCCGTCCACTGGGACTCGCCGTAGCCGTGGAAACGGAGATGGAGCCCGACGAGGGTCGCGACCTGCTCGGTCGTCGCCTTGTCGAACTTCAGGGCGCGCATCCTCTTG
This sequence comes from uncultured Schaalia sp., assembly GCA_964548945.1. Taxonomy (GTDB): domain Bacteria; phylum Actinomycetota; class Actinomycetes; order Actinomycetales; family Actinomycetaceae; genus Pauljensenia. The sequence continues at coordinate 547 of CAZJTN010000046.1, read as the reverse complement.
CGGGTGAGCTTCGCGCCGACGATCTCATGGTGGTGGAAGGACACGGAGCCGCCTTCGAAGCGCCGCGTCGCGGGCTTGCCGACGTCGTGCATGAGCGCGGCGAAACGGAGGACGAAGTCGGGCGCGGGCACGGGCCCGTCCGCTCCGGTCTCGAGGTCCATCGCCTGCTCGAGGACGGTGAGCGTGTGCTCGTAGACGTCCTTGTGCCGCTTGTGCTCATCGACCGTGGAGACGAGCTCGGCGACCTCGGGCAGGACGATGTCGGCGACGCCGGTGTGGACCATGAGCTCGAGGCCGCGCCGCGGGTAGGGGGAGATGATGAGGCGCTCGAGCTCGGCGCGGATGCGTTCGGCGGAGACGATCTCGAGGCGGTGGGCCATCGACTCCATCGCCTCCATGACGTCGAGGTCGACGTCGATGCCGAGCTGGGCGGCGAAGCGCGCGGCGCGCATGATCCGCAGCGGGTCGTCGTCGAAGGACTGCTCGGCGGTGACGGGTGTCCGCAGGCGCGATTCGGCGAGGTCGTCGAGCCCGTGGTGGGGGTCGA
>CAZJTN010000045.1:0-9304 GCA_964548945.1 uncultured Schaalia sp. | reverse complement strand
CGTCGATGCTCCGGTAGTCGAGGCCCTGCTTGTCGAGTGCGCGGTAGGTCGCATCGCACTGCGGGCAGAAGGGCTTGGAGTAGACGGTGATGGTCATCGCGGTCTCCTGGGATCGGGGTGCGGGGCGCCGAGGGCGGTGCCCTCGAACCCGGTGGAAGTCAGTGCTCGGAGGTGCGCTCCGAAGATGACTCAACACTACACCTCGTGCCCGTCGGCTGCCAGAGACACAAGATGTTGTGTTCCTCGCCGATCCGCGCGAACCCTGTGGATACCCTCCGCGCCGGGGGTGGATGCAGCTGTGGATGCCGTGTGGACGGGGCTGGGGCGGGGCCGGCCGAGCGCGGGGAGGGGAGTGGAAGCGGGGGATCCGGGGATCACGATTCGGCGGCATTCTGCCGAAAACCACACGCGTGTAATTCTCCCCAGGAATATCCACACATGTGCACACTCTTTGCACACAGGGGTGGACAACTCTGTGGATAAGTGTGGATGGATGTGGGTGCGGAGCCCGAGAAGTCGTCTGCGTCACCGGTGTGTCGCACACGGCCGACCCCAAGATGCGGGGTGTTCGACCGGTGACGGACCCCTATATACGGGACGCGGGGTCACCCGAGCCTCCATCCCGCGCGAGCTCCTTCGCCCGGGCGAGGACGGCGTCGAGCATCTCCTCGGTGAGCGTCTTCGTGTAGGTGTTCTGCGGGCTCGGATGGTAGAGGCCGAGGACGCTGAGCGTCCGCCCGCCCTCGTCGATGATCTCGACCTCGGCGCCGTGGGCGAATCGCGGCCGGGGCCGCGGCACCGCGAAGCCTTGTTCGCCGAGCGCGGCGAGTGTCGCGTCCCACGCGAACCCGCCGAGCATGACGAGGACCCGGGCCTCGCGCAGAAGCGAGAGCTCCCGGGCGAAGAAGGGAGCGCAGGCGCGCTTCTCCGCGCCGCTCGGCTTATTCGCCGGCGGGACGCAGCGGACCGGGCAGGTCGTCCGAGCGCCGATGAGTTCGAGCCCGTCCCCGCGTCCGAGTGACGCCTCCTGGTTCGCGAGCCCGGCCCGGAAAAGGCCGGCCGTGAGGAAATCCCCGGAGGGATCGCCCGTGAACATCCGGCCCGTCCGGTTCGAGCCCTTCGCCCCGGGGGCGAGCCCGACGAGGACGATCCGCGCGCCTGCTGGCCCGAAGGGCGGGACCGGGCGGCGCCAGAAGTCCTCGGGCGCCATCCCCGTCTTCAGGCGGACGGCCCCGCCCTCGCGCCACTCGACGAGCCGCTCGCACGCGCGGCACGAGACCATGAGGGCGTCGAGCGCCTCGAGATCGGGGGCCTGCCCCGCCCGCTCCGGGGCGCTACGGGCGTCCGCCTCCTCAGCAGAGCCGGGTGCGGGGATGAGGAGCGGGGGGAGTGAGGTGCTCACGCGGGCAGTCTACGAGGCGAAGGGGAGAAGAGGCCCGCTTCAGCACTCGACGACGTTGACGGCGAGGCCGCCCGCCGAGGTCTCCTTGTACTTCGAGAGCATGTCCTGGCCGGTCTGGCGCATCGTCTCGATGACCGCGTCGAAGGACACCTGGTGGCGCCCGTCGGACCACAGCGCCATGCGCGCCGCGTTGATCGCCTTCACCGCGGCGATCGCATTGCGCTCGATGCAGGGGATCTGGACGAGGCCCGCGACCGGGTCGCAGGTGAGGCCGAGCGAGTGCTCCATCGCGATCTCCGCGGCGTTCTCCACCTGCTCGGGGGTCCCGCCGAGGGCCTGGGCGAGCCCGGCCGCCGCCATCGCCGAAGCCGAGCCGACCTCGCCCTGGCAGCCGACCTCGGCGCCCGCGATCGAGGCGTTCGTCTTGATGAGCCCGCCGATCGCGGTCGCTGCGAGGAGGAAGTCGTGGACGGCGCGGCGCCTGCGCGCGGCCGCCTCCCCCGTTCCTGCGCGCCCGCCGGACGAGGCCGGGGCCCGCAGCCGGATCCGTGCGAGGGGGGCTGAGGCGGCGCCGAGGCTCGCCCCGGCTTCGGGGCAGTAGGAGACGAGGTAGCCGAGGACGGCCGGGACGACGCCGGCCGCCCCGTTCGTCGGGGCGGTGACGATGCGGTGACCCGAGGCGTTCTCCTCGTTGACGGCGAGGGCGAAGAGATTCACCCAGTCCATCGCACGCATCGGGTCCTCCGGGGTCGAGGCCCAGGCCGATCCGGGCGCGGGCGCAGCCCCGCCGGAGGTGGCCCGCAGGACGAGCTTGTCGGCGAGGGCGCGAGCCCGGCGAGGGACATCGAGCCCGCCGGGGAGGATCCCGCCCGTCCGGCAGCCCGCGTCGATGCAGTCGAACATCGCGTCGCAGATCTCGTCGAGGTAGGCGTCGACCTCGGCCGGGGAGCGGAGGGACTCTTCGTTGCGGCGGACGAGCTCGGCGATCGAGAGTCCGGAGGCCCGGCAGGCCTCGAGGAGCTCGGCGCCGCTGGAGAAGGGGTGGGGCGCGGGGACGCGGTGGGCGGTCCCGGCCGCGCCGGTGGCGAGGGAGGCGACCTCGGGATCGAGGGGGTCGTCGTTCGTCTGGACCATGACGAATCCGCCGCCGACCGAGTAGTAGGTGCGCCGCAGGAGGATCCGCGCGCTCGCGGCGGCCTCCTCGTCGCTGCGCCCGCCCTCCCCGGGGGCGAAGGCCGTGATCGTCAGGGCGTTGACGTGGTAGGGGAGGACCGTGCGCGCGATGAATCGGATGTCGCGCACGAGGTCGAGGGGGACCGAGCGCGAGCCCGGCAGGGGGAGGCGGCCCGTCCTCGCGATCTCGGGGAGGAGGCCCTCGACCTCATCGATGCCGACCTTCTCGGGGGAGTGGCCGGCGAGGCCGAGGAGGACGGCGCGGTCGGTGTCATGACCGCGGCCGGTGGCCCCGAGCGAGCCGAAGAGGTCGACGGTGATCCGGGAGGGCGCGCCGAGCGCGGCGAGCTCGCCGGTGAAGTCGAGGCCGGCCCGCATCGGGCCGACCGTGTGCGAGGAGGAGGGGCCGATCCCGATGCGGAACACGTCGAAGACGGAGAGCGGATGGGCGGCCGAGGAGGCGGGCACTTCGCCGGAGACGAGCGCCGCGGGCGTGGGCGCGCCCGAGCCGTAGCGTTCGGGGGTCTGCTCGTCGAGTGCCGGAAAGTCGGAGGTCATGGGGACTATTGTGCCCGGGCGGGGCGCCGTGGACGACGGCGCGCCTCCGGATCGGGGACCGGGTCGGGGCAGGGGGCGCTGCCCTCGCGGCCAGGCCCGTACACTGGCGGGCATGACCGCCCTGCGAATGCCCGATCGGCGACGCGTCGCCGCCGTCATCCAATGCGCGATGGAGATGGAGGCCGCCCCCTTCCTCGCGCTCCTCACGAGCCGCGAGGACGATGCGCCCGAGGTGCTCCGCATCGGATCCGAGGCGGGGCGCGTCCAGACCTTCACCCTCGGCGAGCTCGACGGCATCGAGGTCCTCCTCGTCGTCTCCGGCATCGGCCTCGCCAATGCCGCCTCCGCGACGGCCCGCGCCCTCGCCCTCGTCGATGCGCCGATCGTCATCGCCGCGGGGACGACGGGCGGTCTTGCGCGCGAGATCGAGGTCGGCGACATCGCCGCGGGCGTCGCCTCCATCTACGGGGCGGCCGACGCGACGGCATTCGGCTACGCGCCCGGGCAGGTGCCCGGCATGCCCGTCGACTACCGCAGCGGGGAGGGGATCGGCGCTGCGCTCGATGCCCTCGAGGCCTCCGTCGAGCATCCCGTGCTGCGCGGGCGCGTCGTCTCCTCGGATTCCTTCATCACCGCGCCGCTCGCCGAGCCGCTCCGGGAGCGCTTCCCCGACGCGATCGCCGCCGACATGGAGACCTGCGCGATGGCCGAGGTCGCGTGGTCGTCCGGCGTCGACTGGGTGAGCCTGCGCGCGGTGTCCGACCTGTGCGGGCCGAGCGCCGATCAGGACTTCCACATGGATGCGCAGGAGGCGGCGGCCCATTCGCTCGCCGCTGTCCGCGCCTTCCTCGCCCACTGATCCGACTGCTCCCACTGATCCCACAGACGCCCGCCCCCGCCTCCTCCCCGAGAGCATTACCTCTCTCCGCCGAGAGCATTACCTCTCTCCCCCCGGAGAGCATGACCTCCCGGGTGCCGGGAGCGCAGCCCCCTCCTCGGCGCCCCTGACACCCCCGGCTTCCGCAAAGGAGACGACGATGATCCGAGTCCTCATGGTGTGCACCGGCAACATCTGCCGCTCAACGATGGCCCACGAGGTGTTCGCCGAAGCGATCGCCGACGCCGGTCTTGACGGCCGGATCGAGGTCGATTCGGCCGGCGTGTCGAATGAGGAGGAGGGCAATCCGATCGATCGGAGGGCGGCGCGGGTCCTGAGGGAGAACGGACACGCCGTCCCCGACCATCGTGCGCGCCAGGTCCGCGCGGGCGAACTGGACGAATGGGACCTCGTCCTCGCGATGACCCGCGGACATCTCGCCTCCCTCGAGCGCCTGGCCGAACAGGCGCGCCTCGATGCACACGCCCGGCCCGAGATCCGTCTCTTCCGCGAGTTCGACCCGCAGGCCGGTCCTCGCGACATGGATCTGCCCGACCCCTGGTACGGCGGGTATTCCGACTTCGTCGAGACCCTCGAGGTCATCGAACGGACGACGCCCGCGATCCTCGAGCACGCGAAGCGGCTGTAGCGGCCTATTCCGCGGGAGGGACCGTCGGCGCCGAATGCCGGGCGAGGACCTCGCGGCCGGGGGCAGCGGCGAAGGAGATCGCCGTGAAGGCGAAGGCGACGAGCCCGGTGACGAGGAAGATCCACTCGATGGGGACCCGGTCGGCGAGGGGCCCGAGGACGAGCATCCCGGCCGGCATCGCGAGGACGGCGACGATATTCGTCACGGAGAAGACACGGCCCATGAACTCCGGCTCGACGCTCGTCTGGAGGATCGTCATGACGGGCGCCGAGAAGAAGGGGATCGCCACGGCGAGGAGGAACATGAGGGCGAAGATCGCCCATAGGCCCGGGCCGGTCCCGAGCAGGGGGGTGAGTCCGAAGGCGGCCGACAGGAGCCCGAAGCTCAAGCAGGAGACGAGGAGCATCCGCGAATGGTTCCAGCGCGCGGCGATCGTCGCGATGAGCGCGCCGCCGAGGAGCATTCCCGCGGAGAAGGCGACCTCGCTCGCGGTGAGCGGCCACACCTCCTCGGAGAAGACGCGCGCGATGAACAGGGGCGTGAGGAAGCTCGGGGCGACGACGAGTGTGAAGATCACCGTGTAGAGGACGAGGATCCACGCGATCGTCCGATGACCGAAGGCGTAGCGGACTCCTTCGACGAGGTCGCGCGTGAAGGAGGCGCCGGATTCGGCACCCGTGCGGATCGTCGCGACGGGGATCGTGAGGACGATCCCGACCCCGATGAGGGCGGTGACGACGTCGAGCCAGAAGGTCGGGACGAGGCCGCCCCACCCGTAGACGGCGCCCGCGACGACGGGGGAGAGGAGCGCCATCGCGGAGGTGATCGTCTGGTTGATGCCGTTGACCCGCATGAGCTGGGAGGCGGGGACGAGCTGGGGGAGGAGGGCGCCGACAGCGGGCTGCTGGAAGCCCTGGCCGATGGAGCGGACGGCGACGGCGAGGAGGATGAGCCAGAGGTCGGCGCGTCCGAGGGACATCGCGGCCGCGAGGCCGAGGGTGACGAGGGCGATCGCCGAGTCGGAGACGACGATGACGGTCCGCCGGTTCATCCGGTCGGCGAGGGTTCCCCCGAAGAGGGAGACGATCGCCTGGGGGACGAAGGCGACGAGCGAGTAGAGCATGATCACCCAGCCGGCCTTGAGGACGAGGGTGAGGTGCCAGAGGATCGCGTACTGGACGATGCTCGACCCGAAGAGGGAGATCGTCTGGGCGCCGAGGAAGAGCCCGATGCGGCGCTTCCAGTCCGGGTCGTCCTCGGCGGGGCCGATTCCGGGGGTCGAGGGCGCGGCGAGGTCGTCGCCCGCGGCGAGGGGCCCCGTCGCCTCGGAGTCAGCGGGGTCGACGGGGTCGACGAGGTGGGACGGGCCGAGTGGCTCGGCGGGGGACTCGGGCGGGACGGGCTGCTCGCTCATTCGCGCCAGACTAGCAACACGGGGCGGGCTTCGAGGGAGGAGATCGCTCCTCAGGGTGTTGATTCCCCCACGTGCGGGGCGAGGCGGAGTCTCGGCTTCACTTCTCGGCGGTGACGACCGCGTCGGCCCGGTCCCGGCAGCTCGCGACGAGTTCGATGTTCGGCGCGTCGACCGTGCGGACCCAGTGGGCGGCGTCGGCCCGGTTGCGTCCGAAGGCCTCGTGGCGGGCGATGAGGCGCCGGTAGACGTCCTCGACGGGGGTGTCGATGTGGACGAGGAGGTCGAGGAGTGCGCGCGACTCGCGCCAGCCGGGCGCGTCGAGCCCGAGGTAGTTGCCTTCGGTGATGACGATGCCCTCGACGGGCAGGAGGATCGAGGCGGCGACGGGCTCGTGGAGGTCGCGGCGGTAGTCGGGCGCGAGGACGGGGCGGCGGGCCTCGCGGATCCGTGAGAGGAGGGCAGCGAAGCCCCAGACGTCGAAGGTGTCGGGTGCGCCCTTGCGCTCGTGGCGGTCGAGGTCGTCGAGGACCGTGTTCGACATGTGGAAGCCGTCCATCGGGGCGAGGCCCGCGACCTCGACGCCCGCGGAGATGAGGATCTCGGCGGTGAGCTGGGCGACCGTGGTCTTCCCGGTGCCCGGGGGGCCGGTGATCCCGAGGATGCGGAGCTCCTCGCCGCGTGCGAGGCGGTGGAGGACGAGGTCGGCGACCTGCTGGGCGATGGAGAGGGAGGCGAGGGCGCGTTCGCCGGAGTGGGCGCGCGGGGCGCTCACCTCGGCGTCTGCGCCGGATCCCCCGCTCCGGGCGGGGGCCTCGCCCTCGTCTTCGTCGCTCATCGTCGGGGCGTCAGGCGGTGATGACGGGGAGCGTTGACCAGGGGAAGTTGATCCACTTGTCGGTCTCGCGCCACACGTAGTCGGGGTCGATGATGGAGACGGGCTTCTTATAGACGACGGCGCAGCGGGCGTCGACCTTCACCTGGGTCTCGCCGTCGAGGGAGAGCCCGTGTTCGGCGATGAGGTCCATCACCATCTTGAGGGTCTTGCCGGAGTCGGCGACGTCGTCGACGACGAGGACGCGCTTGCCGTCCATCGCGGACACGTCCATGAGGGGCGGGAGGAGGACCGGCTCGTCGAGGGTTTCGCCGACGCCGGTGTAGAACTCGACGTTCATCGTCCCGCACGCTTTGACGTCCATCGCGTAGGAGATCGCTCCGGCGGGGATGAGGCCGCCGCGGGCGATCGCGATGATGAGGTCGGGGATCCAGCCGGACTCGACGATCTTCGTTGTGAGCTCGCGCGATGCCGTGCCGAAGAGCTCCCAGGTGAGGACCTCTCGCTCGGGCGCCGCGGTGGCGTCCTTGCTCGATTCGAGACGGGTCGAGGACGGGTCGGTCATGTCGCTCCTGTCGTCAGCGCAAGGGGTGCGTCGCGGACGGATGTCCGCGAGGTCTTCAGATTAGTCCCCGAGCCCTGTGCCGACGTGACGCGCGGCGGCGACCCAGGGGTGGTCGAGGGGGACCATCTTCACCTGTCCGGCGACGTCCCGCAGCGGGACGGGCACCGCGTTCTGCCCTTGCGAGGCGACGGTGTAGCCGAATTCTCCGCGGGCGACGAGGTCGGCGCCGGCTCCTCCGAGGAGGGTGCCGAGGAGGCGGTCCTGCGCGTCGGGGGTGCCGCCGCGCTGGACGTATCCGAGGACCGTGACGCGGGATTCGAGTCCGGTGGCGGCCTCGATCTTCTCGGCGAGGGCGTAGGCGTTGCCCCGGTGGGAGGCGAGGACGGCGGCGCGGTGCTTCTTCGCGGCGGCCTTCCCTTCGGGGGTGTCGGCTTGTTTGATGAGGGATTCGGCGGCGGAGAGCTCGGCGGAGGCCGCGATGTCGCGGGCGCCTTCGGCGATGGCGACGACGGAGAAGTTCGCGCCGTGGCGGGCGCGCCGTTCGATCGATTCGACGACCTTGTCGACGCTGTAGGGGATTTCGGGGAGGAGGATGATGTCGGCGCCGCCGGCGATTCCCGAGCCGAGGGCGAGCCAGCCGGCCCGGTGCCCCATGATCTCGACGATGATGACGCGGTGGTGGGAGTGGGCGGTCGAGTGGAGGCGGTCGATCGCTTCGGTCGCGATGCCGAGGGCGGTGGAGAAGCCGAAGCTCGTGTCCGTGTGGGCGATGTCGTTGTCGATGGTCTTGGGCAGGTGGATGACGGGGAGTCCGGCTTCGGCGAGGCGTTGGGCGTTCTTCGCGGTGCCGCCGCCGCCGATGCAGACGAGGGCGTCGATGCCGTCCTTCTCGCAGTTCTCGACGATCGTCGGGACCATGTTGCGGACCTCGCCGTCGACGGTCATCTTGTGGACCTTGTCGCGCGAGGTTCCGAGGATCGTGCCGCCGACCGTGAGGATCCCGGAGAGGGCGCGCGAGTCGAGGGGGATGTAGCGGTTCTCGGCGAGTCCGCGGACGCCGTCGAGGAATCCGACGAGTTCCATGCCGTGGTGGCCGATCGCGGCTTTGCCGAAGCCGCGGATCGCGGCGTTGAGGCCGGGGGAGTCGCCGCCGGCGGTGAGGATGCCGACGCGCTGGGGCTTCTTCGATTGGGATTTCTCCGTTTTCGCCACGGCGTGCTCCTTCGCGTTCTTCCGTGTCGTCGCCTTCGGCGGCGCGGCCCGGTTGCGGGCCCTCCTTCGAGCCTAGTCGCCTCCCCCACGCCGAGCACGACCTTTCGCCCCCGAGAGCATTACCTTCATCCGCCGAAAGCATTACCTCTCTCCCCCGAGAGCATTACCTTCGTCCGCCGAAAGCATTACCTCTCTCCCCCGAGAGCATTACCGCCGTACTCGAGTTCCCCGGAGCTGCCCGAGCTCCTTCGCGTAGGGTCCGCCCGGGTCGGCCGGCACGCCCTCGTGCGTCCACGTGAGGATCCGCTCGGGGTCGAAGACTCGCGCGCAGGCGCCGCAGGAGGTGACGCGGCGCGGCGCCCGGAAGAGTCGGCGCTGGGCCCCGCATGTGGGGCACGTCCCCACCCATGGTTCCTGCGGTTTCGGGAGCGATGCGGGCAGGCGAGCGGAGTCGGGGGCGCCGAGGGCGCGCGCGGTCCGCTTCCACACCGCGTCATGATGGTGGCGCGGGCCGACGAGGGCGTGAGCGATCTCGTGGAGGACGACTCCCCGAACGGTCGGGGCGTCGTAGAGCTCGATGAGCGGCCAGGACAGTGTGATCTTCCGCGTCGAGAAGTGGCAG
>CAZJTN010000044.1:0-9546 GCA_964548945.1 uncultured Schaalia sp. | reverse complement strand
TCGGGGGCCGACTCCGAGGACAGCCACGAGGTCGAGCACCTGCTCGACTAAGCACTTCCGCGAAGAGGTAATGCTCTCGGCGCATACAGGTAATGCTCTCGGCGTCTCCCACCGAGAGCATTACCTTGGGCTGCCGAGAGCATTACCTTGGGCCGCCGAGAGCATTACCTGTGGCCCGCGAACGCATGAGCGCCGCCCGAGCGGGGGCAGAGCGAGGCGGGGGCGAGGTCCTCCCCTCTCGGCCAGCTTCGGCGGTCGAGCACGGGCGGTAGGGTATGCGGCAGAGGCGCCCCTGATGAAAGGCCCGGCCGTGACGCATCCCTTCGCCCCACCCGTCGAGATCCCCTTCGCCCACGCCTACGCCCTCGTGTCCCGCGGGGAGCGACTCGTCGTCGAGGGCGATGTGCAGGCGATTCACGGACTCGCCTCGGTGACGAAGCTCGCCACCGCCTGGTCCGTTCTCGTCGCCGTCGAGCGCGGGCTCCTCACACTCGCCGATCCCGCGGGGCCAGAGGGAGCGACCATTCGTCACCTCCTCGCTCATACCTCCGGCCTTCCCTTCGAATCCCGTCGCCCCCAATTCGCGCCCGAGCGGCGTCGTGTCTACTCGAATGCCGGATACGAGGTTCTCGGCGACCGTGTCGAGGACGCAACGGGGACGCCCATCGGCCGCTGGATCGAAGAGACCGTCTTCGAACCCCTCGGCATGGCGAGCGCCGAAGTGCCCGCAAGCCCGGCGGCCTCGGGCCTCGGCTCGGTCGAGGACCTCCTCGCCCTCGGGGAGGAGATGCTCCACCCGAAGCTCATCTCGACCGCCCTCGCCGACGAGGCGCGATCGATCCACTACCCCGAACTCGCTGGCGTCGTCCCCGGCTACGGGAGATTCACGCCGTGCCCCTGGGGGCTCGGCCCCGAGATCCGCGGAGCGAAGTCACCCCACTGGACGGCGCCCGAGGCCCCGCCCTCGACATTCGGGCACTTCGGCGTCACCGGCTCCTTCCTCTGGGTCGATCCCGTCAACGAGGCCGTCGGCGCCTTCCTCGGCGAGCGCGACTTCGGACCCTGGCACAAGGAGAACTGGACCGTCCTCAACTCGGCGCTCCTCACTGTTGCGATCGGGTGAGGCGCCCCGCCCCGGGCGTCGGCCGGGAAGGCGGCGATCAGTCCGCGACTTCGATGATGACGGGCACGTGGTCCGAAGCGCCCTTGCCTTTGCGCTCATTGCGGTCGATCTCGGCCGACACGACGGCGGAGGCGAGCGAGGGCGAAGCGTAGACGAAGTCGATGCGCATGCCCTCGTTTCGCGGGAAGCGGAGCTTCTGGTAGTCCCAATACGTGTAGTTCGTGACGCGCGAGCGCGTGACTTCCTCCCAGCCGTCCTCGGCGAAGGCGAAGAAGGCGCGGCGCTCCGGTTCCGAGACGTGCGTCTTCTCCTCGAATGCGCTCATATCCCACACGTCCTCGTCGAAGGGCGCGACGTTCCAGTCTCCGACGAGGGCGATCCGCGCGGCGGGGTCGGCGGATAGCCACTTCGCGCCTTCGGCGCGCAGAGCGCCGAGCCAGGCGAGTTTGTACGCGAAGTGCGGGTGATCGAGCTCGCGCCCGTTGGGGATGTAGAGGCTCCACACCGTCGTCTCGACTCCCGCGCCGTCGCGCACGGTCGCGCCGAGTGCGCGGGCCTCGACGACCTCGGGATCCCCGAAGCCGGGCTGCCCGTTGAAGTGCTCCTCGACGCGGACGATCGGCAGGCGCGAGGCGATCGCGACGCCGTTCCATTGATCGAGGCCGTGAACGGCGAGCTCGTAGCCGGCCGCCTCGAAAGGCTCGCGGGGGAACTGCTCAGGGCGGCACTTGATCTCCTGCATCGCAAGGACGTCGAGGTCGGCGCGTTCGAGGAGCGCGATGACGCGGTCGACACGGGTGCGGATCGAGTTGACGTTCCAGGTCGCGAATCTCATGGGGTCAAGCCTACGGAAGGTTCGTCCTGCTCACCGGCCGGGACGGGCGCCGTCGCATGCGTCTCCCCGTTCAGGTCCTCCTCGGCGGTGGAGGCTCGGGCGTCGAGCGGGCGGGCGGCGTCGGTGGAGGCGAAGAACCTGGAGTAGACGAGCGAGAGGAGGAAGCAGATCGTGCCGCCGACGAGCAGGGCGACGATCCGGATCGTGGAGTTCTGCGCAGCCATGTCGATAAGGGCGATCTTCGCGACGCCGATGATGACGGCGAGGAGGCCGAAGAGGCGAAGGAGGCGCGCGGGAATCCTCACTCCGACAATGACGCACAGGCCGGCCGAAGCGAAAAGGGCGAGATTGCCCATCCACGACCGTGCGGACTCGGGTGCGAAGAGGACGACGATGGAGACGATCGGGACGAGGAACACTGTGCCGAGGGCGATGCCGCTCGCTCCGAAGGGGGCGATCGGGAGGAGGAGCCGGACGAGGGCGAGTGCGAGGACGGCGATGAGCGCGCAGAGGATGAGCGTGTGGATGTCGGGAGTGCTCCGGCCGTCGAACCAGGTGCTCCCGAGCTCGGCGCCGAAGGTCGCGCTCATGAGGAGAATGCCGAGCCCGGTGACGAGGAGCGGGGCGACGGGCGCTCCGGGCCCGCGTCGCAGCTGCGGAGCGATCGGCCGGGGTTGGGCTCTGCGGTTCGCTCCCTGGCCGGTGAACAGCTCGGCCGGGGTGATGGCATTCGTCGCCAGCCCGGCGACGATGAGGAGGGACGCCGTGCCGAAGAGCCAAATCCTCATCGCCGAGGTGTACCAGGGGCGATCGACCTCGGCGAGGAGCAGAGCGCCGTCGAGGGCGATGGCCCCGCCGACGAGGAGGAGGGCCGCGAGGACCCACGCCGCAGCGACGGAGCAGGCGGTCGGGCCGGGAGGCGGCACGGAGCCCATGTCCGCGGCCCGATGGCGCCGCGAGTGAAGGTCGAGGAGGACGCCGGCGGCGATGACGAGGAGGAGCAGCGCTGCGCCCGTCCACTCGCCCGCCCAGTCCCGTCTCGACAGCGCCGAGAAGACGAGGGGCGAGGCGAGGAGAGGGACGGTGGCCGCGTACTCGACCCGCCCGACGAGGACGCCGGGGATCGACGCGGCGATGAGCACGAGTGCGCTCAGCGAGGTCTCGACGAGGCCGAGACCTGAGATCGACTCCCGGGCGAGGAACACGAGGAGGACGGCTGCGCTCAAGGAGTGCGTCGCGACCGCACAGACGGCGGGCGGCAGGGGGCGCAGCGCGACGGCGAGGGAACAGGCGAGGATGCCCGCAAGGAGGAGAAGGATCGCTGCGAACGCGGGGAAGGAGCCCTCCGATTGTGCGAAAGGATCGAGGAAGCGTCGCTCATCCGCTTCGGCGATGCGCCCAGCGCTGAGGCCGAGAAGGAGGGCCGAGACCGGCCAGATCAGCGCCCAGGTCATCCGGTCCGGCGAATCGGGGGCGAGGGTGCGCGCAAGGAGGAGGGCCTGCGCGAGGAGGAGCGGGGCGAAGGCCGCCGTCGCGAGGAAGCCGAGGAGCGGCTGCGCGACAGCCGTGTCGGCGAGGGGAACTCGGAGGAGGGAGATCCCGGCGAGTGCGAAGACGCTGAGATGGCAGATCCTTCGCTCGAGGGCCGCGGCCCAGCGCCGGCAGGCGACGGTCGTGACGAGCGTGAGGACGAGGACGTGAACGAGGAGCCCGATGAGCCCGTAGGCGGCCCTTACGGGGTCGGTCTTCGCGAAGTGGACGACGAGTTCGATCGTTGAGGCTCCTCCGAGGGCCGCGATGATCCACATGAGGGGCATTCGTGTGAGGGTGCCGAGGAGGATGAGCGCCAATCCCCAGACACTGAGGAGGAGGAAGGCGGTGAGGGGATCGTGGAGGACGCCGAGGAGGACCGCCCCGATGACGGCGAGGAACCCCAGGCCCCCGCCCGTACCGAGCAGGGTCGCGGAGGGCAGCGTTCGCCGCCATCGGCTCGGGCTTGCGCCCCGCCTGAGGGAGAGCGCAGTGCCCGCCGCTGTGAGGATGAGGGCGAGGGCGCCGATGGCACCGATCTTCGCGTCATCTGAGATCCGGCTCCACAGGAGCGCGATGAGGCTCGCGCCGGCGAAGAAGACGAGGAGCGCCGCGGCGATCGCGAGGGCCGAAGCGCCGATGCGCGACTCGTCAGGGCGCGCGGGCGATGGGGGCGATGACGGGTGCGGCTGGGGTCCGGGCGCCGGCCTCGGGGCGGCCGATGCAGGCGCCATGGGCGACGAGGGCGGAAGGGGAGGGGGGATCGGCGCCGTGGGTGCGTTCGGAGCGACGGGGGCGCTGTAGGGGCGGGTCCACGGATTGATCGGGACGGTCGGCACCGAGGTGGACGGGGCGACGCCCTCGAGGAGGGCGGAGAGCCTGGTGACCTCTCTGCCGAGCCGGTCGACTTCCCGGGCGAGCGCCCCGAGGTCGGGCGCCCCCTCCGTCGGCGGAAGGGGAGAGGAGTCCTCGGGGAGGGATGCCGAGGCATTCGATGAGTCGACCACGGGTGACCTCCTTCGTCGATGCGTCACATCCTATGGTCGCGGGCCTGCCGTGATGAAGGGCTCGGCGCGGCCTGTGGATAGCGCCCGGCACTCCGGTCGCCTGGCCTGCGGGCACGCGGATCGGCTCTACGCTGGTGGCATGGGTACAGCTCTCATTACCGGTGCCACCTCCGGGCTCGGCGAGGAATTCGCCTGGCAGCTCGCCTCCGCCGGCCACGACCTCGTCCTCGTCGCCCGACGCGAGGCCGTCCTGCGGGACCTCGCCGAGCGGATCGCCCAGATCGCGGGCGTGCACGTCGAGGTCATCGTCGCCGATCTGTCGACTCCCGAAGGCCTCGAGGCCGTGACGCGGCGTCTCGATATGCCGGGCTCGCCCTCGGCGCATCCGATCGGGCTCCTCATCAATAATGCGGGCTTCGGGCTCGGCAGGGCCTTCCCCGACAATGACCTCGACGCTGAGCTCAACGGGCTTGACGTCATGGTCCGGGCCGTCATGGTTCTCACTCACCACGCGGTCCGGGGGATGCGCGCCCGAGGGCGCGGCGCGATCCTCAACGTCGCGTCGGTCGCCTCCCGGACGGGCGCCGGAACCTACTCAGCGCATAAGGCCTGGGTCGTCGCGTTCACGGAAGGGCTGTCCGAGGAATTGCGCGGAACGGGCGTCACCGCGACGGCGGTGTGCCCGGGGCCCGTGCGCACCGCCTTCTTCGAGAAGGCCGGCGTCGATATGACACGGACTCCCGAGGCGTTCATCGCAGAACCCGAGCAGGTCGTCACCGAGGCGCTCGCCGCGGTGAGGGACGCTCGGGTCCTCGTGACGCCGACCCCGGTCTACAAGGTGGCGATGGCGGCGATGAAGCTCCTCCCGCGCTCCGCGGTGCGGGTGGCGATGCGCGGCGTCCCCCATATGTGAGGGAGCGGAAGGCTCCCGCTTCGTGCCTCGCGGAGGGTTCTCCCCTGAATTCTCAGGAGCGAGGCTGAAGCGGCCGGCGGGAGTCCCCGGGCGACTCAGGCGAGGTCGAGGTCCTCAAGACCGAGCGCGGAGAAGTAGGGGTAGCCCGCAGCCTCGATGCGCTCCTTCGCTCCGGTCGCCCGATCGACGATGACGGCGACCGCGACGACCTCGGCCCCGGCCTCGGTGAGGGCCGCGGCGGCTTCGAGCGGGGAGCCGCCCGTCGTCGAGGTGTCTTCGAGGACGACGACGCGCCTGCCTGCGACGTCCGGACCCTCGATGCGGCGCTTCATTCCGTGGTCCTTCGCGGCCTTGCGGACGACGAAGGCGTCGAGTTCGAGCCCGCGCGAGGCCGCGGCGTGGAGCATCGCGGCGGCGACGGGGTCGGCGCCCATTGTGAGGCCTCCGACGGCGGCGTAGTCCTCGCCGGGGGCGAAACCGGCTTCTTCGAGGAGGTCGAGCATGACGTGGCCGATGAGCGGGGCGGCCTCGTGGTGGAGGGTTGCGCGGCGCATGTCGACGTAGAAGTCGGATTCACGGCCCGAGGCGAGGGTGACCTTCTCATGGATGACCGCGAGCTCTTTGACGAGGGCGGAGAGACGGGCCTTGTGGGAGTCGTTCGTCATGGCTCCAAGGGTACAGCTCGGCCCCCGCCTCGTGGGCGGGGGCCCGGCCGCGGGGCGACTGCGATCAGTCGGTGACGGCCTCAACGAGTTCGATGAGCTCGCCGATCCCCTCGTGGATGCCGAAGGGCCGGTAGGGGTACTGCTCGACCTGCTCGAGCGCGGTCGAACCGGAGAGGACGAGGTGCGTGCGGAGTCCCGCTTCGACGCCCGCCTGGATGTCGGTGTCCATCCGGTCGCCGACCATTGCGGCGTGCTCGGAGTGCGCGCCGATCTTGTTGAGTCCGGCGCGGATCATCACGGGATTGGGCTTGCCGACGAAGTAGGGGCGCTTGCCGGTCGCGGCGGTGATCATCGCCGCGATCGCGCCGGTTGCGGGGAGGGTCCCATCATCGGAGGGGCCGGTGACGTCGGGGTTCGTCGCGATGAATTTCGCGCCGGATTCGATGAGCCGGATCGCGTTCGTGATCGCGTTGAAGTCGTAGTTGCGGGTTTCGCCGAGGACGACGTATTCGGGGTCCTGGTCGGTCATGATGTAGCCCGCCCCGTGGAGTGCGGTCGTGAGTCCGGCCTCTCCGATGACGAAGGCCGTCGAATCGGGGGACTGCTGGGAGAGGAAGGCCGCGGTGGCGTTCGCGGAGGTCCAGATGTTGTCCTCGGGGACGTCGAGCCCCGAACGGGCGAGCCGTGCTGACAGGTCGCGGTTCGTGAAGATCGAGTTGTTCGTGAGAACGAGGAAGGGGTATCCCCTGCGGCGCAGCGCGTCGAGGAATTGCTCGGCGCCCGGCAGGGCGCGGTTCTCCTTGACGAGGACGCCGTCCATGTCGGAGAGCCACGCGGAGACGGGCGGCATCTCGGTGAGGGGCTTCGGCGCAATTGTCGTTGTCGTCATGCCTTCATCGTAGGCGGGGGCGCGCGCCCGGTCACGGGGTCGTCGCTTTCCCCACATGCGACGAGGCTCCGCTCGCCCGTCGGATCCGGCGGTAATGCTCTCGGGGCTGGAAGGTAATGCTCTCGGCGCTCGCAGGTAATGCTCTCGGCGGAGGGGGGAGGGGCGGGGATTACTCGGGGTCGGCGTCGACGGCGCCCTGGACGTCGTGGAAGAGGAGATTCGTGAGCTCGATCTGCACGGTTGCAACCTTGGGGACGTCGCTGAGGACGAGCGGATCGTTCGAGCTCGTCTGCAGCGTGAGGGTTCCCGCGCCGAACATCCGGTCGACGAGGCCGCGATCGGTCGCGATGTCGGAGATCCGCGTGAGGGGGAGATCGTGCCCCTTCCGGTTGAGGATCCCGTGCCGGGTGATGATCCGCTTGGAGGTGAGGGTGTACGAGGTCGAGGCCCAGGAGATGAAGGGGAGAAGGAGGAGCGGGATCGTCGCGACGAGGACGACCGCCCAGACGAAGGCGTGCGAGAAGGGCGCCCACTCGGGCGGCAGATAGGCGGAGGCGAGCCCTGCGCACACGAGGAGGACGATCTCGCCGAGGATGTTCGGAAGGATCGCCTTGATGTGGGTGCGCATGCGCCGGATGATCACTTCGTCGGCGGCGAGGCTCGCATTTCTCGGGGACATTCCCTCATCGTGCCAGCTTCTCGCGCTCGCGGGCTATCGTCGGGGGAATGAGTGATGCGATCGACGAGGGCGGGGCCGCGTCCCCGCAGCCGGGGACGCGGGACGCCGGGCCCGAGGGTCCGGGGGTGGGCCCGTGGGAGGGCCCTGTGCCACGGGATCCCCGCTACGATCCTGAGCTCCTCGCCCTCGGCGACCATCGCAATGTCGAGGACCGCTACCGCTACTGGACGATGGAGGCGATCCGCGCCGATCTTGAGCGCCGGAGCCTCCCCTTCGAGGTCGCGGTGGAGAACCTCGGACACGATTTCAACATCGGGTCGATCGTGCGCACGGCGAACGCCCTCGGGGCCCGCAGGGTCCATATCGTCGGGCGGCGGCGCTGGAACCGGCGCGGGGCGATGGTGACGGACCGCTACCTCCCCGTCGATCACCTCGCCTCGGCGGCGGAGCTCGCCGCCTCGTGCCGGGAGCGGGGCCTCGTCCTCGTCGGCGTCGACAATGTCGAGGGCTCGCTTCCGCTCGAGGAGACCCCTCTGCCCGGGCGCGCCTGCCTCGTCTTCGGCGAGGAGTCGGATGGGCTGAGCCCGGAGATGCTCGCCGAGTGCGCGCTCGTCGTGCGCATCTCCCAGCGCGGTTCGACGCGCTCGATGAACGTCGGGCACGCTGCGGCGATCGTCATGTGGGCGCATGCGAGCGCCCTCGAGCGCGGCGGGGGCGCGGCGTCGCCGCGCGCGGATGGGTGAAAGACCATTCCGTCTCAACGAATGTGCAGCCGTTCGGGACCTCCTTCCTCACAGGCGGCGATGCGGATGTGGGACAATGGACGGCGACAGTCGTGTCACTCGATTAGGAGGCTCCTGTGCCTATCGCAACCCCTGAGGTCTACGCCGAGATGCTGAATCGCGCGAAGGAAGGCAAGTTCGCCTACCCCGCGATCAACGTGACCTCGTCCCAGACCGTCACCGCCGCCATCCAGGGCTTCGCCGAGGCCGAGTCCGACGGCATCATCCAGGTCTCCGTCGGCGGCGCCGAGTACGCCTCCGGTTCGACCATCAAGAACCGCGTGACCGGTTCGCTCGCCCTCGCCGCCTACGCGACCGAGGTCGCGAAGAACTACGGCGTCACCATCGCCCTCCACACCGACCACTGCGCGAAGCAGAACATCGACTCCTGGATCCGCCCGCTCATGGAGATCGAGGCGACCCAGGACCTCCCGACCTTCCAGTCCCACATGTGGGACGGCTCGGCCGTTCCGCTCGCCGAGAACCTCGAGATCGCCAAGGAGCTCCTCGCCCTCTCCCAGAAGGCGAACACCATCCTCGAGATCGAGATCGGCGTCGTCGGCGGCGAAGAGGACGGCGTGGTCGGCGAGATCAACGAGAAGCTCTACACCACGACCGAGGATGCGCTCAAGACCGTTGAGGCCCTCGGCCTCGGCGAGAACGGCCGCTACCTCACCGCTCTCACCTTCGGCAACGTCCACGGCGTCTACAAGCCGGGCCACGTCAAGCTCCGCCCCGAGATCCTCGGCACCATCCAGGAAGAGGTCGCCGCGAAGGTGGGTTGGAAGAACAACCGCCCCTTCGACCTCGTCATGCACGGCGGCTCCGGCTCTTCGGCCGAGGAGATCGCGACCGCGGTCGCCAACGGCGTCATCAAGATGAACGTCGACACCGACACGCAGTACGCCTTCACCCGCCCGGTCGTCGAGCACATGTTCCGCAACTACGACGGCGTCCTCAAGATCGACGGCGAGGTCGGCAACAAGAAGATGTACGACCCGCGTTCGTGGGGCAAGTCCGCTGAGGCGGGCATGGCCGCGCGCGTCGTCGAGGCCTGCCAGCGCCTCGGCTCGGTCGGCACGAAGATGGCCTGATCCTCCGAATCCGGTCGGGAGGGGGCCCG
>CAZJTN010000043.1:0-9622 GCA_964548945.1 uncultured Schaalia sp. | reverse complement strand
ACACCCTATCCTACACTCTTTCCCTACACGACGCTCTTCCGATCTATCCGCGCCGAGGATCGGTGCGATGATCCGCGTGGGCCCGCCGAGCTCGACGGCGCCGCGCGGCGTCCCGGCCCGTCCGATCCTCACGATCCGCGGCGCCCCGATCTGTCTCGTCCCCGTCATCTCAACCTCCATTCGCGCCGTCCTCCGCCAGGTGGAGCTGGGAGCGCTCGGCCTCGGTGAGGAAGGGAGAGTCGAGCCAGCCGTCGGGCAGGTGCGGGGCCTTCTCCCCGCCCGCCCGCCCGCGCGGCCCCTCGGCCGCCTTCGGGAACTCCTGATCGAGGTCGAGCCCGTCGAGGAGCTCGCGCAGCTCCGCAAGGCTCGAGACCATGGAGAGCGCATGGCGGGCCGGCCCGCCGACCGCGAAGCCGCGGAGGTACCAGCCGATGTGCTTGCGCATCTCGCGCATCGCCCGCGCCTCGTCGCCCTGATCGGCGACGACCCACTGCGCGTGCTCGGTGATGATCCGGGCGATCTCGCGAAGGCCCGGATCGTGGAACTCGGGTCCTCCCATGAGGGTCGCGACGATGTCGGCGAAGAGCCACGGGCGCCCCTGGCATCCGCGCCCGACGACGACCGCGTCGCAGCCGGTCTCGGCGATCATCCTCGCCGCGTCCGCGCCCGAGAAGACGTCCCCGTTGCCGAGAACGGGAATGGAGACCTCGTCCTTGAGGCGCGCGATCCGCCTCCAGTCCGCGTGCCCCGAATAGTGCTGGGTCTGCGTGCGCGCGTGGAGGGCGATCGCCGCGACTCCGCGCCGCTCGGCGGTGCGCGCCGCATCGAGGTAGGTGACGTGGTCGTCGTCGATCCCGACGCGCATCTTCACCGTCACGGGGACATCGCGCCCCGCCCTCGCCCCCGCGCGATCGGCGGCGTCGACGACCGCATGGACGAGGTCGTCGAAGAGGTCCTTCTTCCAGGGCAGGGCCGCTCCCCCGCCTTTGCGCGTCACCTTCGGCACCGGACAGCCGAAGTTGAGGTCGAGATGATCGACGAGATCGCGCTCGATGAGGATCCGCGTCGCCTCCGCCATCGTGTCGGGGTCGACGCCGTAGAGCTGGATCGAGCGGACCCGTTCAGCCGGGTCGGGGCGGACCATCTCAAGGGTGCGTCGATTCCCCTCGACGAGGGCGCGCGAAGTCACCATCTCCATGACGTAGAGGCCCGCCGGCGCGTCGACGCCCTTGAGCGGGACGGCCGCCCCGCCCTCGGGCCCCGGATCCTCCATCCGGGCCGCGGGTCGCAGCGCCTCGGGCAGGCCGCGCTCGCCGAACTCGCGGCACAGGCGCCTGAAGGGCGCGTCCGTCACGCCCGCCATCGGCGCGAGGACGACGGGCGACCACACGCGCAGCGGCCCGATCTCAAGCGGGGAGACCGGGCCGCGCGCCTGCGACAGAGTCACTCAGCAGGCCCCGAGCTTCTCGATGAGCCAGGACTTCACGGCCTCGAGCGGGATGCGCTCCTGGGCCATCGTGTCGCGGTCGCGGACGGTGACGGCGCCGTCCTCGACCGAGTCGAAGTCGTAGGTCACGCAGTACGGGGTGCCGATCTCGTCCTGGCGGCGGTAGCGCCGACCGACCGCGCCCGCATCGTCGTACTCGACGTTCCAGATCGTGCGCAGCTCCGCGGCCAGCTCCTTGGCCGGGCCGGTGAGCTGATCCTTGCGCGAGAGCGGGAAGACGGCGACCTTGACCGGGGACAGGCGCGGGTCGAGCTTGAGGACCGTGCGCTTGTCGACGCCGCCCTTCGTGTTCGGCGCCTCGTCCTCGTGATAGGACTCGACGAGGAAGGCCATGAGCGAACGGGTGAGGCCCGCAGAGGGCTCGATGACGTAGGGGGTCCAGCGCTCGCCGGTCTCCTGGTCGTAGTAGTCGAGTTTGGCGCCCGAGTGCTCCGAGTGGGTCGACAGGTCGAAGTCGGTCCGGTTCGCGATGCCCTCGAGCTCGCCCCATTCGCCGCCCTGGAAGCCGAAGCGGTACTCGATGTCGACGGTCCGCTTGGAGTAGTGGGAGAGCTTCTCCTTGGGGTGCTCGTAGAAGCGGAGGTTGTCCGGATCGATGCCGAGATCGACGTACCAGTCGCGGCGGTAGTCGATCCAGTACTGGTGCCATTCCTCATCCGTGCCCGGCGCGCAGAAGAACTCGAGCTCCATCTGCTCGAACTCGCGCGTGCGGAAGATGAAGTTGCCGGGGGTGATCTCGTTGCGGAAGGACTTGCCGATCTGGCCGATGCCGAAGGGCGGCTTCTTGCGGGCCGAGGCCGCGACATTCGCGTAGTTGACGAAGATGCCCTGGGCGGTCTCAGGGCGCAGGTAGTGGAGGCCCGCTTCGTCGTCGACGGGGCCGAGGTAGGTCTTGAGGAGGCCGGAGAAGGCGCGGGGCTCGGTGAACTGGCCGCGGGTCCCGCAGTTCGGGCACACGAGCTGGTCGAGGGTGATCGTGTCCGGGTCGGCGATGGAGTGCTTGGCGGCGTAGGCCTCCTGGAGCTCGTCCTCGCGGAGGCGCTTGTGACAGGAGGTGCACTCGATGAGCGGATCGGTGAAGGCCTTGACGTGGCCGGAGGCGACCCAGGTCTCGCGCGGGAGGATGACCGAGGAGTCGAGGCCGACGACGTCCTCGCGCCCGCGGACCATGTACTGCCACCACTGCTTCTTGATGTTCTCCTTGAGCTCGACGCCGAGCGGCCCGTAGTCCCAGGCGGAGCGGGTGCCGCCGTAGATCTCGCCGCAGGGGTAGACGAAGCCCCGCCGCTTGGCGAGGGAGATGACGGAGTCAAGACGGGAGGGGGCCTGTGCCACGGGAATCTCCTATGAGTTCGGTCGCCGCACCTGGCCGGCGCGGACGCGGTGGGTCGAGTCTAGCCGAAGGGGCTGGCCGACGGTTTGGCGGATCGGAGCTCGGTGCGGGCGCGTGCCGCCCCGTGTCGTGAGGGAGATCACGATGGACTGATTTTGACAACGATTCCCATTAAAGGGGAGACTGGCCCCATGATCCGATACCGCGCCCTCGCCCTCACGGCCGCCCTCGCGACCGGCCTCCTCGCCGCATGCTCCTCGACGGCGCCCACCTCCGATGCGCAGAGCACGGGCGCGACGAGCGACGAGACACTCACCGTCACAGCGGCCTTCTACCCCCTGAAGTACCTCGTCGAGCACATCGGCGGCGAACGCGTCGAGGTCACCTCCCTCACCCCCGACGGCGCTGAGCCCCACGACCTCGAGCTCTCCCCCTCGGCGATCGCCGAGCTCTCCTCGGCCGACGCCGTCGTCTACCTCTCCGGCTTCCAAGCCGCAGTCGACGACGCCATCGACCAGGCGGCCCCCGCCACCGTCATCGACGTCGCAGACGCCGCCCAGCTCGTCGACGCGAGCGACGAGGGCAACCACGCGAGCGACGCCCACGAGGACGAGGACGAGGCCGAGTCCCACGATCACGCCGACGCGAGCACCGACCCCCACTTCTGGCTCGATCCCGATCGCATGGCCCAAGCCGCCACCGCGATCGGCCAGGCCCTCGCGAGCGCAGACTCCGAGCACGCGCAGACCTACACCGCCAACGCCGCAGACCTCGCCTCCTCCCTCAAGACCCTCTCCGCCGACCTCGTCACCGGGACCGCGACCTGCGAATCCCACACCTTCGTCACCGCCCACGCCGCCTTCGGCTACCTCGCCGACCGGACCGGGCTCATCCAGGTCGCCATCGCCGGACTCGACCCCGAATCCTCCCCCTCCCCCGCCCGCCTCCAGGAGATCTCCGAACTCGTCAAAGCCGAGGGCGTGACGACGATCTTCACCGAAGCCCTCATCGACCCGAAGGTCTCCCAGACCCTCGCCGACGACCTCGGCATCACGACCGCCGTCCTCGACCCCATCGAATCCCAGGTCGACCCCGCCAAGGACTATGAGGCCGTCATGCGCGACAACCTCGCCGCCCTCCGCACCGCGCTGAAGTGCGCATGAACGCGGCATCGACCGACACGGGGGCGGGAGCCCCCACGGGGGCTCCCGCCCCCGTCGTCGAGGCGGACAACCTCCACGTCGCCTGGGACACGAACCTCGTCCTCCACGGCGTCGACTTCACGATCCCCGCAGGGCAGACCGTCGCCCTCACCGGCCCGAACGGCTCAGGCAAGTCGACGACCCTCCACGCGATCCTCGGGACAGCGCCCATCACCCGCGGCGCCGCGCGCCTCTTCGGGGTCGACAACGCCGAGCGCGCCCGCGTCCCGTGGACCCGCATCGGCTACGTCCCCCAACGCATCACCGTCGGCGGCGCAGTATCCTCCTCGGCACTCGAAGTCGTCCTCTCCGGACTCCTCGGGCCGCGCAAATGGTGGAGCGCTCCCGGCGACACCGCACGTGCGATGGCCGCCCTCAAGCGCGTCGGCCTCGCCCACCGCGCGAAGGACCCCCTCTCGATCCTCTCGGGAGGGCAGGCCCAGCGCATCCTCATCGCCCGGGCACTCGTCCGAAACCCCGATCTCCTCATCATGGACGAGCCCATGGCCGGCATCGACAAAGCCTCTCGTGAACGCCTCGCCGAGATCCTCGCCGAAGCGAAAGACGCCGGGACGACGATCCTCGTCGTCCTCCACGAACTCGGCGAGCTCGCCCCCCTCCTCGACCGGGAGATCCGCATCGGCCACGGGCACGTCGCCCGAGACGGCGCCCCGGACCGTCCGGCCGACTCCTCCCATTCCCCCGACGACGGCGCACACCACCTCGGACACATCCTCGCCCGACGCGGCCGCGCCGACGGCTCCTTCCAGGAGGAACGATGACGACGATCTTCGACGCCCTGGCGACGATGCTCTCCTCCTCGCTCATGCAGCGTTCGCTGCTCGCGGCCCTCCTCGTCGGCCTCGCAGGCCCCGTCGTCGGCACCTACCTCGTCCACCGGCGCCTCGCGATGCTCGGCGACGGCATCGGGCACATCTCCCTCACCGGCGTCGCCCTCGGCTGGCTCGTCGGCGCCGCGGCGAACGTCACCCCGAAGGACGCCTGGGCCCTCCCCGGAGCCATGCTCGTCGCCCTTCTCGGCGCCGTCACGATCGAGCTCGTCCGCCAATCGGGTCGGACGAGCGGCGACGTCGCCCTCGCGATGCTCTTCTACGGGGGAATCGCCGGGGGTGTCCTCCTCATCGGCCTCGCGGGGGGCACCTCGGCCCAGCTCAACAGCTACCTCTTCGGATCGATCGCGACGGTCACCTGGTCCGACATCGTGATCATCACCGTCCTCGCGATCCTCATCCTCGTCCTCGAAGTGGGGATCTCCCCCGCCCTCTTCTCCGTGACGAATGACGAGGACTTCGCGCGCTCGACCGGCCTGCCCGTCCGCGCCCTCTCCATGGTGATCGCCGTCCTCTCCGCGCTCACCGTCGCCGTCGCGATGCGCGTCGTCGGCGCCCTCCTCGTCTCCGCGCTCATGGTGATCCCGGTCGCGATCGCCCAGCTCACCGCGAGCTCCTTCCGCCACACGATGGGGCGCGCGATGGCGATCGGCGCGCTCGTCTGCGTCCTCGGACTCACCCTCACCTACTTCATCGACCTCTCCCCCGGTGCGACGATCGTCGTCCTCGCGATCGCCCTCTACGCCCTCGCCTTCGCCATCCGCGCCGCGCTCGATGCGCGCCACCGGGCCGCGAAGATGCGCGCCGCGACCGAGCCCGTCGAACACCCCGAGCGCGAGCACGCCCTCCACTGCGCGACCCCGAGGACCCCAGCGGGCGGCGAGCAATGAGCCGGGGCGACGGGTATGCTTCCAGGGTCGACGCGACGCGCGGAAGGACGAAGGGGGTGCGCATGCAGCGCATGACGAAGCAGCGCCAGGCGGTCTTCGACGAGCTCGCGCGCGTCCCCGACTTCCGCTCGGCCCAGCAGATCTTCGAGGACCTGTGCGGACAGGGGCGGCGCGTCGGCCTCGCGACCGTCTACCGCAACCTCCAGGCCCTCGCCGACGAGGAGCGCGTCGACGTCCTCCGATCGGCCGAGGGCGAATCCCTCTTCCGGCTCTGCGCGAACTCCGGTCACCACCATCACCTCGTGTGCCGCGAATGCGGGCGCGCCGAGGAGATCGAACAGGACGCCATCGAAGCCTGGGTGAAGGAGGTCGGCGCCTCCCACGGCTTCACCGAAGTCGAGCACTCGATGGAGTTCTTCGGCCTGTGCGAGTCCTGCGCGAAGGCGACGCCGTGATCCCCACCTGGGCCGCCTCGGGCCCCCCGCTCATCGCCTTCCTCTTCGTCGTCGTCGTCTTCCGCGCGCAGGGGACCTACTGGCTCGGGCGGGCCGCCGCACGCGGCGCCCTCGCCGCCTCGGGCCGCACCGGAGTGCCCGGGGCGATCGCACGCTGGTTCGAAGGCCCGGTCCCCAGACGCGGCGCCGCCCTCCTCGACCGCTGGGGCCTCCTCATCATCCCGCTCTGCTTCCTCACCGTCGGGGTCCAGACCGCAGTGAACGCCGGCGCGGGGATCGTCCGCATGAAGTGGCGGACCTACACGATCGCGATGATCCCCGGATGCATCGCCTGGGCCTTCCTTTACGGCCTCGGCATGCTCGCCGTGTGGACGGCCGCGGTCTCCGCCGTCGCCGGATCAACGCCGGGCCGCATCGTCATCGCCCTCCTTCTCGGCGCCCTCGTCCTTCTCCTCATTCGTCGCAGTCGCGCCCGCTCGGCCGATGCAGTCCGGCCGGAGCGGGCCCCGATCGCGGAGACTCCCGCCCGCTCCGGCGCCTTCGAGCCCGCGAGGGACTGACGGCCCTCAGGCCCGGGAGAGGGAGTCGATCGCCCCGCCGAAGCGCCGATCGCGCCCCGCGAACTCGAGGAGGCAGTCCCACAGCGCCTCCCGGTCGAAAGCGGGCCAGGGGGTGTCGACGAACATCATCTCCGCGTAGGCGAGCTGCCACAGAAGGTAGTTCGAGATCCGCTTCTCCCCCGAGGTCCGGATCATGAGGTCGACGTCGGGAAGGTCGGGGAGGTAGAGGTGGCGGGCGAAGGTCTTCTCGGTGACGCCCTCGGGCTTGAGGCGCCCGGCCCGCACCTCCCGCGCGATCTGCCGGGCCGCGTCCGCGATTTCCGCGCGCCCCCCGTAATTCACGCACATCACGAGGTCGAGGGTCGTATTCGCCCGTGTGGCCTCCTCAGCCTCGCCGAGCGCACGGATCACCGACTTCCACAGGCGCGGCTCGCGCCCCGACCAGCGGACGTGGACGCCCCACTCCTTCAACTGGCCCGTCCGCCGCGCGAGGACATCACTCGCATACGACATGATGAAGCGGACCTCCGAAGGCGAGCGCTTCCAGTTCTCCGTGGAGAAGGTGTAGACGCTGAGATAGCGCACGCCCGCGTCGATCGCGCCGGCGATCGTGTCCATGAGGGCGTATTCGCCCGCTCGATGCCCCTCGATCCGGGTCAGCCCCTTCGCATTCGCCCAGCGACCGTTCCCGTCCATGACGAGGGCGACGTGGGTCGGGACCTCTCCTGACCCGAGTTCGGGAGCGGGGACGGGCCACTCGCCCGGACCCCTCAGACGGCCACTCGGATCGGCGCCGGCGCGCTCCATCGGGCTCAAGGCCCGCAGCGCCGCGAGCGCCGAGCCGGCATCGGCCGCGGATTCGGGGGTCTCATTCATCGCCCGCTCCTCTCGAGAACGCCGAGCGAACGGATCCTCCGCTCGACGTGCCACTGAGCATAGGAGGAGACGAGAGCGTGCGCCTCGTGCCTGGCGAAGTCCTCCGCCCGATCCGCGCACGCCCAATCCCCGGAGAGGAGCTCGCCCATGAGGGTCATCGCCTCGAGCGAGGGGGCCGCGCAGCCGGCCGGGCGGCACTCCTCGCACACGGCCCCGCCCTCGTGGATCGAGAAGGCCGTATGGGGGCCGACGGCACCGCAGACCGCGCAGTCGAAGCACGAGGGCGCCCACCCGGCGATCGCGAGAGCCCGGAGGAGATAGGAGCTGAGGATGAGCGAAGGATCGTGGCGGACGTGGGCGAGGGCGAAGAGGGCGCCGACGAGGAGGAGGTACTGGGAGCGCGCGCCCTCGTCGGCGTCCTGGGTGAGCCTCTCCGCGGTCTCCACCATGACCGACGCCCTCGCGTAGAGATCGAAATCGGCGGCGAGGGCGTCCCCGTGCGCGGCGATGACCTCGACCTGCGTGATCGTGTCGAGGCTGCGCCCCTTGGCGAGTTGGACGTCGACGACGCCGAAGGGCTCGAGGCGCGAGCCGAATTTCGAGGAGGTGCGGCGCACGCCCTTGGCAACGGCCCGCACGAGCCCGTGGTCGGAGGTGAGGAGCCAGATGATGCGGTCGGCCTCGCCGAGCTTATGGGTGCGCAGCACGATCGCCTCGTCCCGGTACGTCCTCAACACGCGCCTATCCTCGCACCGAGGCCGCCCCTTGCGCCCGTCGAGGGCGCCCGCCGTCGACGGTGCACTGTCCGACGATCCCTCCCCGGTCTTGCGCCCACACGCGCCCGCCCCGCTGTTTCCGCAATGTTTCTGCAACGATTCCGCGCTTTGTCTCCGAACTGTTACATTTCTCCTGCGCGAGGCCGCGCATCGACGAGGAGGAGGCCGAATGAGGAGTCGCACGAGGATGTCCGACGTCGCCCGACACGCATCGGTCTCCGTCGCCACCGTCTCGCGCGTCATCAACGGCACCGGCCAAGTCTCCGACGAGACCCGCCACCGCGTCCTCGTCGCCATCGACTCCCTCGGCTACGACCGACCTCCCCAGCTCCGCGCCGCCAACTCCCCCCTCATCGGCATCATCGTCCCCGAACTCATCAACCCCGTCTTCGCCGCCTACGCCCACACCCTCCAGATGGAGATCGCGCGCGCCGACGCGATCCCCCTCATCTGCACCCAGACCCCCGGAGGGATCTCCGAGGAGGACTGCCTCGCCCGCCTCCTCGACGCCGGAGCCGCCGGGATCATCTTCACCTCGGGCCGACACGCCGACCGCAACGCCGAGCTCTCCCGCTACCTCGGTCTCATCGACGCCTCCGTCCCCTTCGTCACGATCAACGGCTCGAGGCCCGAGATCGCCGCCCCCGACTTCTCCACCGACGATTCTGCGGGCATCCGCGCCGCCGTCCGCCACCTCAGCTCCCTCGGGCACTCGCGCATCGCCCTCCTCACGGGCCACGGGCACATCATCCCCGCAGAGCGCAAGATCAGCGCCTTCCGCTCCGAAATGGCCGCCCTCGGCGAAGCCGATCCACGCGTCCTCGAGACCTTCTACACCTACGAGGCCGGGGCCGCAGCCGCGAAAACCCTCATCGCCGAGGGAACGACGGGCGTGATCTGCGCCTCCGATCCCCTCGCCCTCGGGGCGATCCGCACGGCCCGCTCCCTCGGCATCAGCGTGCCCGAGGGCCTCTCGGTCGTCGGCTTCGACGGGACGATGCTCATGAGCCACACCGACCCGCCCCTCACCTCGATCCACCAACCCGTCGAGGCGATCTCCCGCGCGGCCGTGCGCATGCTCGACGAGCAGATCTCCACCGGCACGATCACGCCCGGGTCCTACGAATTCACCCCCGAGCTCATCGTCCGCGCCTCCACGGGACCCGCACCCC
>CAZJTN010000042.1:0-9760 GCA_964548945.1 uncultured Schaalia sp. | reverse complement strand
GAGATGGAATCTCGTGACTGGAGTTCAGACGTGTGCTCTTCCGATCTTCGAGGATGCCCTCGCGGTCCGGGGCCTCGGCGAGGAGCTCGGCGAGGGGGCGCCCCGAGAGTCGGGCCGAAGGGTCGGCCATGAGCCAGGGCGCGAGGACGAAGGCGCGGCGCGAGGCGCGCGGATGCGGGAGGACGAGCTCGGGATCGTCGAGTTCCACTCCGTCATAGTCGATGAGGTCGACGTCGAGGGTGCGCGGACCCCAATGCTCGACGCGGACGCGATGGGCCCGGGCCTCAAGGGTGTGCGCGAGCTCGAGGAGGGCGCGGGGGTCGAGGGCCGTGTCGAGGAGGACGACGGCGTTCCAATAGTCCGCCTGCGGCGCTTGCCCTTCGGCGAGCACCGGCGAGGTCCGAAGGATCGGCGACACGGCGACGACCTCGACCCTGGGGTCGTCGACGAGGGTCTCGAGCGCGCGGGCGAGGATGCTCGGCGCATCCCCGATGTTCCCGCCCAGGGCGAGGACCGCCCGCGAGACCGGGGCGGCCGCGCGGCGCGCGGGCGAGGCGGGCTCGGCCTCGAGCGCCGGCGTGGCAGGATCGTCCTCGGGGGGACCCCCCGCGGATGCGGGCGGCGCCGGCAGGGGCGCGGCGCTCCCGCTCGTCGGGGGCGTATCGGCTGCCGCCCCGTCTTCGGCGGCGCCGAGGAGCGGATCGGCGACGAGCGCGGGAAGCGGGCCGCATTCGCCGCGCCGCACCGTCACGGAGACATCGGCGAAGGGCTGGGCGATCGGCGCTTCGGGCTTGTGGACCGTCACCTCCACGCCGCGGACGCGCTCGTGGGCGAGGACCGCGTCGGCGATGCGGTAGCCGAGGGTCTCGATGAGGCGGACCGCCGGGCCTGTGAGGATGAGGGCGACCTCATCGGCGATGTCCGCATAGGACACCGTATCGGCGAGGTCATCGCTCGCGGCGGCCCCGGAGGCGTCGATCCACAGCGCGAGGTCGACGACGAAGGGCTGGGCGGCGAGGCGCTCCTCGGGGAGGACGCCGTGGACCGCGTCGGCGCTGAGGCCGCGCACTGCGATGACGTCGAGCGGACGCTTCATCCCCTCTCCTCACTTCCCCTGAGCGCGGCTTCGGCGTTGCGGACGATCTCGTGGACGCGAACGGCCCACATTCGCGCGCGGGCCGCGCGCTCGGTGACCTCCGCCGTCCGCTCGTCGCGATCCCCGCCGAGTGCGACGAGGAAGCGCTTGCGCGAGGCCCCCACGAGGACAGGGTAGCCGAGGGCGCGCAGCTCCCCGAGATTCTCGCTCACATAGAGCCCCTGCGCGTCGTCGAGGGAGAAGCCGAGCCCGGGGTCGACGATGATCCGCGAAGGCTCGACCCCCGCGTCGAGGGCGTCGCGCACCTGCTCGGCGAGGCGGGCGAGCATCGTCGCGATGAGGTCGTCCCCGTAGTCGAAATCCTCGCCCGGGCCCGGCAGGGCCCGGAAGTGCTGGATGACGTAGGCGCAGCCGGTGGCGGCGACCGTCCGGTTCATCTGCGCATCCCAGCGGCCCCCGGAGACGTCGTTGATGATCGCCGCGCCCGCATCGGCCGCGCGGCGCGCAGTGGAGGCGTGGAGGGTGTCGACCGAGCAGACGACGCCCCGGGAGGCGAGCTCGGCGAGGACGCGTTCGATCCTCCCCCATTCCTCGTCCGCGCTGATGCGCGTCGACCTCGGGCGGGTCGACTCCCCGCCGATGTCGACGAGGTCGGCGCCCTGGGCGAGCATCTCCTCGGCGTGCGCGAGGGCGGCGTCGACCGAGGACCAGCGGCCCCCGTCGGAGAAGGAGTCCGGGGTGACGTTGAGGATCCCCATGACGAGGGTCCGCCCGGTCGGGAGCTCGAAGCCCGCGGGAAGGAGCGGGGTCGCGGGGGTGGTGGCGCCACCCGCGGTCACGAGTTCCGCCTGCCTCCGAGGACGAGCGCCATCATCTCCGCGCGGGTCGTCCCGTCGTTCATGATGCCGCGCAGCGCCGAGGTCACCGTCGAGGAGCCCGGCTTCGTCACGCCGCGCATCGACATGCACATGTGCTCGGCCTCGATGACGACGATGACGCCCTGCGGGTGGAGGACCTCGTCGATGGCGTCGGCGATCTGCGCGGTGAGCCGCTCCTGGACCTGGGGCCGGCGCGCGTAGCCCTCAACGACGCGGGCGAGCTTCGACAGGCCGGTGACCTTCCCGCCGCGCGGGATGTAGCCGACGTGCGCGCGGCCGTAGAAGGGGAGGAGGTGGTGCTCGCACACGGAGTGGAAGACGATGTCGCGGACGAGGACGAGCTCATCGGTGCCCGCCTCGAACTGGGTGCGCAGGTACTCGCGGGGATCCTCCTCGAGCCCGGAGAGCATCTCCCTCCACGCCCGTGCGACGCGGCCCGGCGTGTCGGCGAGGCCCTCGCGGCTCGGGTCCTCCCCGATCCCCTCGAGGAGTTCGCGGGTCGCCCTTTCGACTCGATCGGCGTCGTAGCTCATCGGATCCCCTCCTCGGGTGCGGGCGCCCCGGCCTCGTCCTCGGCGTCCTCCTGGGGGAGGCCGACCGGGTCGCCGAGGCGGGCGCCCTCGATCGCGGCCTCGGCTCCGTAGTTCCACACGGGCCGCTCGTCCTGCTTGCGCACATCGGCGAAGATCTCGGCGAGCTGCGCCTCGTCGAGGGTCTCCTCCTCGAGGAGGCGCTCGGCGAGACGATCGAGGATCTCACGGTTCTTCGTGAGGATCTCCCAGGCCTCGCGCATGGCGGCGTCGAGGAGGAGGCGGACCTCGTCGTCGATGATCCCCGCCATCTCGTCGGAGAAGCCCCGCTGCTCGGCGCCCGAGCCGTGCCCGAAGGCCTCCGTGTCGGTCGTGCCGAGCTTGACGAGGCCGACCCGCGAGGACATCCCGTAGTCGGTGACCATCGCGCGCGCCGTCTTCGTCGCCTGCTGGATGTCGTTCGCCGGGCCCGTCGAAGGATCGCGGAAGACGATCTCCTCGGCGACGCGCCCGCCCATCGAGTAGACGAGGTCGTCGAGGAGCTGATTGCGGGTCTTGTTGTAGCGGTCCTCGGTCGGCATCACCATCGTGTAGCCGAGCGCCCGGCCGCGCGGGAGGATCGTCACCTTCGTCACCGGGTCCGTGTAGCGCAGGGCCGCGGCGCACAGGGCGTGCCCGCCCTCGTGGTAGGCGGTGACGGCCTTGTCGTGGTCGTTCATCACGCGGGTGCGCTTCTGCGGGCCGGCGATGACGCGGTCGATCGCCTCGTCGATCGCCCGGTTGTCGATGAGGTCGGCGTTCGAGCGCGCGGTGAGGAGCGCGGCCTCGTTGAGGACGTTCGCGAGGTCGGCGCCCGTGAAGCCCGGGGTGCGCTTGGCGATCTGCTTGAGATCGACGTCGGTCGTCATCGGCTTGCCGGAGGCGTGGACGCGCAGGATCGCCTCGCGGCCCTTGAGGTCGGGCGCCTCGACGGCGATCTGGCGGTCGAAGCGGCCCGGGCGCAGGAGCGCCGGGTCGAGGATGTCGGGGCGGTTCGTCGCGGCGATGAGGATGACATTCGCCCGCTCATCGAAGCCGTCCATCTCGACGAGGAGCTGGTTGAGGGTCTGCTCGCGCTCGTCGTTGCCGCCGCCGATGCCCGAGCCGCGGTGGCGGCCCACGGCGTCGATCTCGTCGACGAAGATGATCGCCGGCGCCGCCTTCTTCGCGCGGTCGAAGAGATCGCGGACCCGGGAGGCGCCGACGCCGACGTAGAGCTCCATGAACTCCGAGCCGGAGATCGAGAAGAAGGGGGCGTGCGCCTCTCCCGCGACGGCTTTGGCGAGGAGGGTCTTGCCGGTGCCGGGAGGCCCGTAGAGGAGGACGCCGCGCGGGATGCGCGCCCCGACCCGGTGGAACTTGTCCGGGGAGGCGAGGAACTCTCGGATCTCCTCGAGTTCTTCGACGGCTTCGTCCTCGCCGGCGACGTCGGCGAAGGTGACCTCGGGGCGCTCCTGGTTGAACTCCTTCGCCTTGGACTGGGCGAATCCGCCGAGCATCCGCGACCCGGACATCCGGCTCATGAGGAACCAGAAGGCGCCGAGGAGGAGGAGGATCGGGACGACCATCTGGAGGATCGCCGAGAGCATCGAGGCCTGGGGGCGCATGGCGTTCCACCCCTTGGCGGGCGCGGCCTTCTCGACGGCCGCGAGGATGTCCTCGGTCTGGGAGTACGAGTAGGTGAAGTAGACGGAGGTGCCGAGCTCGGCGGTCCGGTCGCCCAGGCCCGTCGACTCGTGCGTGTACTCGTCCTTGAGGAGGAGGTTGACCTGCTGGGTGGACTCGTTGAGGACGACGCGCTCGATCGTCTGCTCCTTGAGGATCGTCAGGCCCTCGGAGGTGTCGACCTGGCGCGGCTGGAAGGTCTGCCAGACGAACCATCCGCCGACCATGAGGATGAGGAGCGGGACGATGATCCACGCCCAGTTGATCCGCTTCTTTGTGGCATCCGCCATGGGGGTCACTTTCAGTTCTCGTAGACGTGCGGCGCGAGCGTCCCGACGAAGGGGAGGTTGCGGTAGCGCTCCGCGTAGTCGAGGCCGTAGCCGACGACGAACTCGTCGGGGATCTCGAAGCCGACGTAGGCGACCTCGACATCGACCTTGGCCGCGGCGGGCTTGCGCAGGGCCGTCGCGATGCGCACGCTGCGCGCGCCGCGGGAGAGGAGGTTGGCGTGGAGCCAGGAGAGGGTGAGGCCGGAGTCGATGATGTCCTCGACGATGAGGACGTCACGGCCGGCGACGTCCTGGTCGAGGTCCTTGAGGATGCGGACGACCCCGGAGGATTTCGTGCCCGAGCCGTAGGAGGAGACGGCCATCCAATCCATCTGGGAGGGGGTGTGGAGCTTGCGGGAGAGATCGGCCATCACCATGACGGCCCCGCGCAGGACGCCGACGAGGAGGATCTCCTTGCCCGCGTAGTCCCGGTCGATCTCCTCGGCCATCTCCTCAAGGCGCTGGTCGAGCTCTTCGGCCGTGATGAGGATGTCCTTGAGGTCGTCTCCCATGTCCGTCGTGTCCACGCGGTCCTCTTTCCGATCTGGCGCCCCGGGGGCTCGAGCGCTTCCACGGTCAAGAGTGCCACAAGTCCGCGAAAGGGTGCGACGGCAGGACTCCCCTCGCGGCGCGAGTCACTCGCCCCCGAGAGGGCCCGGCTCCTCGGGATGTCGGGCGAGGAGGACGGGGCGGCCTTGCGCATCGCGGAGGCGGAGGATCTCCACGCCCGGCAGGGCGATCGGGCCCTGCCCGCGCCACCGGGTGATGAGGGCGTCGAGCTTGTCGAGGTGGCGGGCCGACAGATCGGCGGCCCGCGCGCCTTCGCCGAGGGCGTAGCGGCGCAGGATCCGCGTCCGAATGGCGATCGGCAGGGTGGCGAGGGCGCGGGCGTCGAGGGCGGGCCGGCGGATCGCGCCGCCCCCCTCCGCTCCCCCGCCCGGGAGGGGCGCGTCGACGCGGACCCTCCCCCATTCGGCCTCGGCCCACGCCCGAAGGGCCTCATCGTCGCGCGCCGCGAGTTCGGCGCTGCGAGCGAGCGCGGGGACGGGATCGAGGCCGAGGGCGCGGGCGAGCGCGGGCAGGGCCTCGGCGCGCACGGCCGAACGGCGCAGAGCGCTCCCGTCCTCGGCCCTCCACGGGCCGTCCGGGCGGTTCGTCGGGTCCTCGACCCAGCTGAGGCCCGCTTGCGCGCAGGCCCGCCGCGTCGCCTCCCCGGGCACGCGAAGGAGGGGGCGGATCCATCTCAGGCCCTCCTCGTCGACGAGGTCGGGGCTCATCGCGCGCAGGCTCCCCGCGCCCGATCCTCGCGCGAGGCGCAGGAGGACGGTCTCGGCCTGGTCGTTCATCGTGTGCCCGAGGAGGAGGTGGGCGCCCTCGGCATGCGCGAGCCCGGCGAGGGCGCGCCGCCGCGCCGCGCGCGCCGCCCCCTCGGGCCCGCACGCGCGCCCGACCTCGACGCGCAGGAGGTGAGCGTCGGCCCCGAGCTCCTCGGCGAGGGCGACGACCGATCGGGCCTCGTCATGGGACTCGGGCCGCAGGCCGTGGTCGACGGTCGCCGTGAGGACGCGGCGTCGCGCCCTCGTCGCGAGGTCGATCGTCGCGAGGGCGAGGGCGAGGGAGTCGGGGCCGCCGGACAGGCCGATGACGAGGGGGACGTCGGGCTCGAGGGGCGCGAGGGCTCGGCGCACCGCGAGGGAGACGGTCCGCAGGGCGCCCTGCGGGTTCGCGCCGACGAGGCGGGTCGCGAGGCGGGCGTCAGCCGACACGCGCCGTCCAGGCCTCGGGGTCGGCGAGTTCAGCGGCGCTGGGGAGGGCGGCGGGCGAGGCGAGGAGCGCGTCGAGCCTCCCGCTGCGGACCGTGTGCTCGGCGAATCGCGCGAAGAGCCGGTGGTTCTCCAGGAGGGAGCCCGGATCCTCGAAGGCGGAGGCGGCCCGTGCGACGAGGGCGATCACCGAGTCCTCGGGCCCGTGGTGGCGCAGCCATTCGACGGAGGAGAGTTCGCGCGGCCCGATCGCGCGCATGAGGGCGTTGACGAGGGATTCGGAGAGGAGGATGCGGCGCATGAATTCGTCCGCGTCGAGTCCGGTTTCCACGAGGAAGGGCGCGCGGGTGAGGAGGACGCCAGCGAGGCCGGCCTTGAGGGCGACCCATTTGCACCAGTCGCCCTGGTCGAGGGAGTAGCGGTGGGCGTCGGCGAGGACGTTCGGGGCGACGAGGACGCGGACCCGGCGGGTCGGGTCCCAGAGGCCGGTCGCCGATGTCGCGAGCGAGCGGAGGACGAGGACGCGGACGCCGATCTGGCGGACGGAGCCGATCGGGGCGATCTCGTCGAAGGCGCGGGCGACGCGGGAGGTGAGGCCGTGGCGGTCGAGGATGAGGACCTCGGAGGCGGCGACGGCCTCGGCCTCGGGCAGGCCGCTGAGGCGGGCGAGCCTCGGATTCGACCAGGCCGCGGCCTTCTCGAGGCGCGCGGCGATGCCCTGGGCCGTGATCGGGGAGGTCTGCGGCCCGGCGTAGGTGAGCGCGTTGAGAGCGCGCGCGATCCCTGCGGCGGCGATGGGAGTCGACATGCGCCCAGTCTACAAAGGCGAGGGGCGCCCCATCGGGCGCGCGGGACTCATCGAGTCCCGGGGCCGGAGGCCTCGCCCTCGGCGGGCGGCCGGGCCCGCTCAGAGGCCGGCCAGGCCCGCGACGAAGTCGTCGAGGAAGGGGCGGGTGAGGGAGGCGACGCCGTCGGGCACGCCCTCGTTGCCGATCGCGAAGACGAGGAGGCGCCCGCTCGAGGTCTCGACGACTCCGGCGAGGGAGGAGACCTCGCCGAGGGAGCCGGTCTTCGCCTGCGCGTTCGCGAGGGCCGCGCCCTCGGTCATCCGATTCGTCATCGTCCCCGACAGGCCCGCCCACGGCAGCGAGCGCGGGAGGTCGGCGAGCGCCCCCGTGGAGTCGAGGGCGAGGGCGATCGCGCTCGTGAGGGTCGCCGGGGCGATCCGATCGCCCGAGGACAGGCCGGAGCAATCGCCGAGGGTCATCGCCGAGGCGTCGATCCCCGCCTCTTCGAGGGTCTGACGGATGAGGGCGATCGAACCGCCGAATGTCGTCGCCGTCCGCTTCTCCTGGGCGGAGAGGCGGCAGTACTGCTCGGCGACCGTGTTGTCGGAGTGGGCGAGCATCCAGCGGATCTGCTCCCCGATCGTCGCCGAGTCGATCGCGGCGATCGTGTCGCCCTCCCCGGGCGCGTCCGCCGCGCCCGCACGAGTGACCGTGATCCCGCGCTCCTCGAGGGCGGCCGCGAGGACCTCGGCGACGGCTGCGGCCGGGTCGGAGACGAACTCGTAGGCGCCCTCTAAGGTGCGGCCCGCGTCGATCGCCATGGCGGCGACGGGGCCCTGATAGTTCGCGACGCCCTGCTCGGCCCATGCGGCGAGGACGGATTCGCCTTCGAAGGGCGGGCCGGCCCAGCTGAGCTCGATGGAGGTGATCCCCCTGTCCGTCAGGGCCTTCGCGGCTTCGGCGGCGAGGTCGGCGAGTCCGGCCCGGCCGTTCACGGCGTCCGGGTCGGAGGCGCCCTTCCCGAGGAGGAGGTCGCCCTCGGAGGCGAGGTGGAGGGCTGAGCCGGAGAGGGTGAGGGAGGTCGTGAGCGTGTCGGCGGGGTCGAGGACGGACAGGGCCGTGAAGGCGGTGAGGACCTTCGTCGTCGAGGCGGGGGTGTGCGCGCTCGTTGCGGAAGCGTCGAGGAGCACCTCGCCCGTGGCCGCGTCGACGACCGAGCCCCAGCTCGTCCACCCGCCCTCATCCGCGGCGCGCGAGACCTCCGTCCACAGCTCGGCGACCTGCGAGGCGGAGACGGGGTCCCCGCCCGGGCCCGAGGATTGGGGGAGGGCCGCGGCCTCGACGCTGCCGAAGTCGGGCGGCTCGGAGGCGATGGCCTCATCGGAGGCGGTGAGGGGGCCCGGGACGCGATCGGCGATGTCGGCGGCCGCGTAGCCTCCGACCCCCAGTGCGAGCGCCGAAGCGCATACAATCGCAATCGCACTCCCGCGCCGCATGGGTCTCCCTTCGAGGTCATCCGCTGTGACTACAGTAAGGCACGGGCAAGACGAACGGATCCGACACCCGAAGAGCTCGGGCGAGTACGAAGGAGCACGCGGTGGAATTCGACGTCACCATCGAAATCCCGAAGGGGAACAGGAACAAGTACGAGATCGATCACGAGACCGGGCGCATCCGCCTCGATCGTATGCTCTTCACCTCGACCCGCTACCCCGATGACTACGGGTTCATCGACGACACCCTCGGCGAGGACGGCGACCCCCTCGACGCCCTCGTCCTCCTCGAGGAGCCGACCTTCCCGGGCTGCGTGATCCGGTGCCGCGCCCTCGGCATGTTCCGCATGGCCGACGAGAAGGGAGGCGACGACAAGGTCCTCTGCGTGCCCGCCGCGGATCACCGCGCCGCGTGGCGCACCGAGATCGAGGACGTGTCGGAGTTCCACCGCCTCGAGATCCAGCACTTCTTCGAGGTCTACAAGGACCTCGAGCCCGGCAAGTCCGTCGAGGGCGCCCACTGGGTGGGCCGCGAGGAGGCCGAGGCGGAGATCCTCCGCTCCTACGAGCGGCTCAAGGAGCATGAGGCCGCGAAGAGGGCCGGCGAGGACTCCGCCGTTCTCTGAGCGCAAGAAGGGGGGAGGGGCGCGATGCCCCTCCCCCCTTCGTCGTCGGCGATGCGAGCCCTGCCACCGCCCCGATCAGAGGCGCACGGCGTAGGGCATGAGCTGCGACCAGCCCCAGATCGAGGTGATGCGGACGGAGGAGCCGGGCTGGGGCGCCTCGATCATCTGGCCGCCGCCGAGGTAGATCGCGACGTGGTAGATGCCCGACTGCGCGCCGTTCGAGCTCCAGAAGAGGAGGTCGCCGGCCTGCATGGAGTTGATCGACACCTTCGTCCCGTAGGAGTACTGGGCCTGGGAGTAGTGGGGGAGGTAGACGCCGGCGGCCCGATAGGCGAGGGTCGTGAGGCCCGAGCAGTCGACGCCGCCATAGGATTCGCCCGCCCACACGTAGGGGACGCCGAGGTAGGTCTTCGCCGCGGCGATCGCCGTCGCGGCCCTGCTCGAGGAGCCCGAGCTCGCGGCCGGCGCCGTCGGGCGGCTCTCGGCGCGCGAGGCGGCTTCGGCGGCCAGATCGGAAGAGCACACGTCTGAACTCCAGTCACCGCTCATTATC
>CAZJTN010000041.1:2380-9863 GCA_964548945.1 uncultured Schaalia sp. | reverse complement strand
CCTAGCGGAGCACCCCTTCGTGAGGATGGTCGTCGGGAAGCTCATCGGCGGCGATGATCTCCTCGGCGGAGGCGGCCTCCTGGGGCGCCGGCCTCGCCCTCTTCGTCGGGCCCTCGAGGAGGAGGGGTCTGCGCGAGCGCTGGACCCTCAGCCGGTAGCCCCAGTGGATCATCCCCCACAGGGCGCAGGCGAGGGCGATCCCGAAGGAGGCGATGCCGCCGACGAGGATCGACCATCGGGCGCCGAAGACTTCTCCGATCCATCCGATCGTCGGCGATCCGAGGGGCGTGGAGCCGAGGAAGATCATCGTGTAGAGCGCCATGACGCGCCCTCGCATCCGCTCATCGGTCGTGATCTGGACGGTCGCGTTCGCCGAGGTGATCATCGTCAGCGCCGCGAGGCCCGTCGGGATCGAGAGGAGCGCGAAGGAGGCGTAGCTCGGGGCGAGGCCGAGGAGGATCTCGCTCAGACCGAATCCTGCGGCACCGATGATCACCATCCGCAGCCGGGGACGCCGGCGGCGGGCGGCGAGGAGCGAGCCGACGAGGGCGCCGACCGCCATGAAGGAACCGAGGATGCCGTACTCGCCGGCCTCCTTCCCGTAGACCTCAGTCGCCATGAGCGCGCTCGTGAGCTGGAAGTTGAGGCCGAAGGCGGAGACGACGAAGACGAGGACGAGGATGAGGAGGATGTCGGGGCGGGCCGCCACGTAGGCGACGCCCTCACGGATCTGCCCCGGCGAGCGCTCGACGACGCGCCGCGTCTGGAGTTCCTCGGCGCGCATGAGCGCGAGGATGACGACGGGCACGGCGAGGAGGAGGGCGTTGACGATGAAGACCCAGCCGATGCCGACCCACTCGATGACGAGGCCGGAGATCGCCGGCCCGAAAAGGCGCGCGGTGTTGAAGGCCGTCGAGTTGAGGGCGACCGCGTTCGGGAGGGAGGACGGGGGGACGAGTTCGGAGACGAAGGCCTGGCGCGCCGGGGAGTCGAGGGCGCCGACGACGCCCCCGGCGAGCGCGAGGAGGTAGACGTGCCAGAGGAGCGCGGAGTCCGTGAGGACGAGGAGGCCGAGAACGAGGCTGAGGATGATGTTCGTCGACTGGGTCCATTGGATGAGGCGGCGCCGGTCGAGGCGGTCCGCGAGGACGCCCGCCCACGGGGACAGGACGAGGAGCGGGAGGAACTGGAGGGCGGTGACGATGCCGATCTGCGTGCCCGAGTGCTCGGTGAGAACCGTGAGGACGAGCCAGTCCTGGGCGACGCGCTGCATCCACGTGCCGGTCGAGGCGACGATGTTCGAGAAGAACCACATGCGGAAGTTGTGGATTCCCAAGGACTGGAAGGTTCGTGACACGCGCGGATGCGCCTCCTCGGAGAAGTCGGGCGCCGATGGGCGCGAGGGGATGCCGGTCCTGCGGCGGGGGATGCACGAGGGCGCGGCAGCGCCTTTTCCAGCTACGTGAGAAAAAGGGCGCGCCCTTCAGGGTACAAGAACCCCGCGGGAGTCGCCTCCCACGGGGTTCTCGCAGTCCTGCCGACGCCCTCAGCCGCGCATCAGGAGAAGAGCGACTGGATCGGGCCGAGGAGGAAGTAGACGACGAAGAGCGCGGAGGTGAGCCACATGAGTCCGTGGATCTTACCGGCCTCGCCCTTCGCAATGCGGATCACCGTGTAGGTGATGAAGCCGATGCCGATGCCGACCGTGATCGAGTAGGCGAAGGGCATGAAGGCGATCGTGAGGAAGGCGGGGATCGCGATCTCCGGCTTCGTCCACTCGATGTCGGCGACCTGCATCATCATGAGGAAGCCGACGAAGACGAGAGCGGTCGAGGCCGCCTCGGTCGGGACGAGGGCGACCGCGGGGGCGAGGAAGGTCGACAGGAGGAAGAGGACGCCGGTCGTCACCGAGGCGAGGCCGGTGCGCGCGCCCTCGCCGACACCCGCGGAGGACTCGATGTAGGAGGTGTTCGAGGAGACGCCGCCGAGGCCGCCGGCGACCGCGGCGAGCGAGTCGACGAGGAGGATCTCGCGGGACTTCGGCGGGTTGCCGTGCTCGTCGAGGAGCTTCGCCTCGCCGCCGATGGCGACCATGGTCCCCATGGTGTCGAAGAAGTCGGCGAGCATGAGGGAGAAGATCATGAGGATGACGGCGATCGGGCCGAGCTTGGCGAAGGCGCCGAACATGTCGACCTGGAAGAGGGAGCCGAAGCTCGGGAGGGAGACGATGGAGCCGGAGATCTCCGGGATCGTCTGTCCCCAGCCGGTCGGGTTGACGACCGCGCCGGTCTCGTCCTTCATCGCGGGGATGTCGAGGATCGCCTGGAGGATCATCGCGACGACCGTCGAGGAGAGGAGGCCGATGAGGATCGCGCCCTTCACCTTGCGGATGTAGAGGATGATCGTGAGGATGAGGCCGAAGACGAAGACGAAGGCCGGCCAGCCCGCGAGGGAGCCGTTGACGCCGAGCTGGACGGGGGTGCCGCCCGGGCGGATGATCCCCGCGTCGATGAGGCCGACGAAGGCGATGAAGAGGCCGATGCCGACCGAGATCGCCGTCTTGAGCTGACGCGGCACGGCCTTGAAGACCGCCTCGCGGAAGCCCGTGAGGACGAGGACGGTGATGAGGATGCCCTCCCAGACGATGAGGCCCATGGCCTCCTGGTAGCTCAGGCCCGCGCCGCCGACGAGGGAGTAGGCGACGACCGCGTTGAGGCCCATGCCCGCGGCGAGCGAGAGGGGGAAGTTCGCGACGAGGCCCATGAGGATCGTGACGATGCCGGCGACGAGGGCGGTGCCCGCGGCGATGTCGGCGAATCCGAAGCCGGAGTCCTCGGGGAGGGTGGAGGACAGGATGATCGGGTTGACGACGAGGATGTACGCCATCGCGAAGAAGGTGACGAATCCGCCGCGGATCTCCTGGCCGATCGTGGATCCGCGCTCGGAGATGCGGAAGAACTTATCGAGGGACGAGGTGGCGGCCGCGGGATGGGAGGACGCGGCCCTGTTCTGTGTGCTCACGCGCCAATCGTGCCCGCGTGGAAGCGGCGCATGCAATATTCGTGGCCCGCGCCACAGCTCAGCGTCCGCGATGTTGACATCCGGCCAAAGGCGAACGCTCACTTGGCGTGCGACGCGCCCTCCTGCGCGAGCGGCATCGGCTCGGCCTCGAGGGCGCGATCATCGACGCGCGAGGGGCGGACCGGCCACTGCGCCCCCTGCTTGGGGACGTCCGTCTCCGAATGCGCTCCGCAGGTGTGGTCGAGGCTCACGACACGGCCGTCGTCGGGCGCCCATTCATTCGCGCACACGCCGAACACGGTCCGCATCGATCCCGACATCTTCACGAGGAAACCGCAGGTCGAGCAGGAGTTCTTCGGCGCGCGACCGGGCTTGGGGCCCTGGTCGGACTGGTACCAGCGGGAGATCGCGGCCCGGCGGCCCTCATCGGAGAGGACGCGCTTGCGCCCGAGCCCGATCTCCTTGAGCTCGGGGAGGTCCGGATCATCCCCCGTATCCTCGAAGGCCTGCTCGAGGCGCGAATCATCCGCCTGATAGGGCAGGGCGTCCTCGCGCGTGAGATCACCGGGGCGGAGGCGGTCCTCCCACGGCACCCACTCGGGCGCGAGAAGGGCGCCCTCGCGCGGGATCATGTCGACCTCGCACACCGTCGCGACCCGGCCGCGCGGCACGCGCGCAACCGTCACCGCCCACGCCCAGCCGCGGTATCCAGGATCGGTCGCCGCGAACCAATGCGTGCCGAGGCGCTCGCCGTCCATCGTGAAGCCGAGGTGCTCGCCGACCCTGCGCGGATGGGCGATCGCCTCCGCGGACTCGCGGGCGAGCTCGACGGCGGCCTTGAGGGTCGCGTCAACCTTGGGGGCGCGGGTGCGCGCAGGGGTCTCAGGCATCGAAGTCCTCCGCCACCGCGCGCAGGACCTTCGCGATCTGAGCGGAATTCTCCGGGTAGCGCCCCGCTCGGAGCCCCTCCGAGGAGGCGTCGAGGAGCTTGATGAGGTCCTCGACGACCGGAACCATCGCCTGCGGCTTGCGCCTGCGCGCCGCCGACACCGAGCGCTTCTGAGGAAGGACGCGCACCGAAAGGGCCTGGGGCCCCTTGCGGCCGTCGGCGACCCCGTACTCGACGCGCGTCCCGGCCTTGGGCGCCGGGGCGTCCTCGGGAAGGGCGGAGGCGTGGAGGAAGACCTCGACGCCGTCATCGCCGCCGATGAAGCCGAAGCCGCGCTCGGCATCGAAGAACTTCACCTTGCCAGTGGGCACTGGACCCCTCCTCCGGGACTGCGGGAACGATCCGGGTTCGGATCTCGTCCCATCATCCTAGTGTCCTCCTCCCCTCCCCGCCGCACGGCCCCCGCCCCGCCCTCGCCCGAACCCGCTGCGCCACCGGAGCGACCCCGGGGCCTCGGGGCCGTAGGCTGGAGGCGTATTCGGAGACGACGAGGAGGAACCGTGACGCCGAGGACCCCCATCGCCCGTGCCCTCGCGGCCGCAGCCGCGACCCTGGGCGCCCTGCTCCTATCGGGAGGCTCCGCCCTCGCGACGAGCCCGCTCTCCATCTCCGACACGGTGAGCGACCCCGACTCCTTCTTCAGCTCGAGCGAGACCGCCTCCATCGTCGCAGCGGCGGATTCGGCCGCCGCCCTCGGCCTCGACGTCTACGTCGTCGCGGTCCCCGACCTGTCCGGGCAGGAGGAGGTCGCCTGGTGCCAGGAGACGGGCTCCGCCTCGGGCCTGTCCGAACAATCCATCGTCTACGTCCTCGCCTACGAGGAGCGCGTCCACGCCTCCTGCGGGAACGCGGACGAGCAGGTCGTTTCCGACTCCGATCTCACCGTCGCCATGTCGGCGGCGAAGTCGATCCTCGCCGAGGCCGATCCCCTCGATTCCGGCACCGCCGCACGGGCCGCGATCGCCTTCATCGACTCGGCGGGCGATGCGGCGGGCGCCGCCTCTTCACAGGGGACGGCGGACTCGGGCGCGGCCTCGCCCTCGGCCTC
Organism: uncultured Schaalia sp.; assembly: GCA_964548945.1. GTDB lineage: Bacteria > Actinomycetota > Actinomycetes > Actinomycetales > Actinomycetaceae > Pauljensenia. The sequence goes on along the minus strand of CAZJTN010000041.1, from coordinate 4,845 downwards.
CTCGGGCTCGTGGATCCCCCTCGTCGCCGCGGGCGGCGGCCTCGTCGCCATCGGCGCGGCCGTGCGCTCGGCCCGGAACAAGAAGCGCCTCGAGCGCTCGACCGCGGAGGCGGAGGAGCGGGACGCCGCCTCGGCGGCCGAGCGCATCGAAAGGGCGAATTCGCTCCTCCTCCACGCCGATGAGCTCGTCCGCTCGGCCCGCGATGAGCTCGATTTCGCGCGGGCGCAGTTCGGAAGCGCCCGCACGGATGCGTACGCCGCAGCGCTCGACCGCGCGCAGGCGGCCGTCCAGTCCTCCTTCGAGATCCAGGCGTCGATGAATGCGGCCGCCACGCCGATCGAGGGAGGCGCCCTCGCCGAGCGCCTCATCGCCGCCCTCGACGCGGTGATGCCCGAGCTCGTCGATCGGCAGAAGGAGTTCGCCGCCCTCCGCGATCGCGAGGCGAGCGCCGGAGCCCAGCTCACCGACGTCCGCGAGCGCATCGCCGAGGCGCGCGGGGATCTCCTCACGATGGAGGCCGAGCTCGCCTCGCTCTCCTCCCTCTACCCCGCCTCCTCGATCGCCTCCCTCATGGACAATCCCGCCGAAGCGCGCGCCCTCCTCGACTCCGCCTCGGCCGCCGCCGAGCGGGCGGCCGCCCTCGTCGACGCCGACCCGGCCTCCGCGCTCATCGCCCTCGACACCGCCAGACGCGCCCTCGCGATGGCCGGGCATCAGATCCAGGGCGTCCTCTCCGCGAAGGACGACCTCGCGCGCGTCGACTCCCTCCTCGCCGAGGCGATCGCCTCCATCACCGCCGATCTCTCCGACGTTTCGCGCCTCGGGGCCGACCAGGCGGCCTTCGCGCCCCTCGTCGCGGACGCGAATGCCGCGGTCTCGGCCGCTCGGAGCGCGCGCTCGGGCGGGGGAGATCCGCTCGCCGCTCTCGAGCAGCTCCGACTCGCCGAACTCACCCTCGACGCCGCCCTCGCCCCCCTGCGCACCGCGGAGGAGGCCCTCGGGAAGCGGCGCGCCGCGGCCCGCTCCGCGATCGCCGACGCCGCCGCTCAGGTGGCGAGGGCGGAGGGCTTCGTCCAATCGAGGCGCGGGATGATCGACCTCGAGGTCCGCTCGACGCTCACCCAGGCCCAGTCCGAGCTCGCCCGCGCTCAGGCCTTCGGGGAGACCGACCCCGATCGCGCGATTCCCCTCGCCCAGTCGGCCCGTTCGCTCGCCACTCGGGTCCTCTCCACTCCGCTCCTCGCCGATGAGGCTTCGCCCTTCGGAACCGGCTCACAGCGCCGCGAGACGGGCATGACCGGTTCCGTCCTCGGCGATGCCCTCCTGTGGTCGGTCCTCCTCGGGGGCAATCGGGGCGGCGGCTCCGACGACCACCATCACGACGCGGGATTCGGGGGCGGCTTCGGCGGCTTCGGAGGTTTCGGCGGGGGCGGGGGCTTCGGCGGAGGTTTCGGCGGAGGCGGCTTCGGCGGCGGCGGCTTCGGCGGAGGCCGGGGCGGCTCCTTCTGAGCCGCCGTCTCTCTCGCCTCTCGCGTGCAAGGGGAGGATCGGGGCGTCGGACACGGCGCATTCAGCTTTCCCCCACCCGAGCGTCAGGCGGTGCCAAGGCGCCGACTGTAAGATCGACCACGTCCCGATGACCGAAGCAGCGGCATCGATCTCGGATCCCCGAAAGGAACACCATGGCAGAGAAGCAGTCCCTCCTCGGGCGCATCGCCCAGCTCGCGAAGGCGAACATCAATGCGCTCATCGACCGGGCCGAGGATCCTCAGAAGATGCTCGACCAGTTGATCCGCGACTACACGAACTCCATCGTCGACGCCGAGGCGGCGGTCGCCCAGACCGTCGGCGACCTCCGGCTCGCCGAGAAGGATCACGAGGCCGATGTCGCCGCCGCCGCCGACTGGGGCCGTAAGGCCCTCGCCGCCTCGCAGAAGGCGGATGAGCTCCGCGCCCGGGGCGATGCCGCCGGCGCGGACAAGTGGGACGGCCTCGCGAAGGTCGCGATCGGCAAGCAGATCTCCTTCGAGCAGGAGGCCGCTGCGGCTGAGCCGATGATCGCCTCGCAGACCGAGGTCGTCGAGAAGCTGAAGTCCGGTCTCGCCCAGATGAAGGACAAGCTCTCCGAGCTGAAGTCGAAGCGCAATGAGCTCGTCGCCCGCCAGAAGACGGCCGAGGCTCAGGCGAAGGTCCAGGACGCCGTCGCCTCGATCAACGTCCTCGACCCGACCTCGGAGCTCGCCCGCTACGAGGACAAGGTCCGTCGGGCCGAGGCCCTCGCTCAGGGCAAGGCGGAGGTCGCCGCCTCCTCGCTCGAGGCGCAGTTCGCCGAGCTCGAGACCGACGCCTCGCAGATCGAGATCGAGGCGCGCCTCGCGGCTCTGAAGAACCAGCAGTGAGCCGCTCCCGCCGAGTGCCCCAGCGGTAATGCTCTCGGGGCAAACAGGTAATGCTCTCGGCGGAG
>CAZJTN010000041.1:0-2280 GCA_964548945.1 uncultured Schaalia sp. | reverse complement strand
CCGCCTGCGCTTCGGCGCCCGCGGATCAGAGGAAGTCGAAGGGGTTGAAGTCGTCGACGTCGATGATCCGCAGCCTGGGGAGTTTGACCTGGAAGGCGTGAACGTCGTACTCGAGGTCGATGATCTCCAAGCCCTTCTCCTCGAGTTCGTGGAGCGAGGAGGCGAGGAATTCCCTGAAGCACATCACCGCGACGCGACGCCCGAGATCGAGAAGGCTCTCGACCTGGGGGGCGAAGTCCGCGTCGTGGCTCGCGAGGATCACCGCGCCCGAATCGAGCTCGGCGATCGCCTCCATCGTCCGTTGGAGGCCGACATCGACGACCTTGACGTCCTCGGGGCCCGAAAGGGGGATCACCGAGTAGTCCATCGCGTTGAGCGCCTGGATGAATCCCATCGGCAGCACGCCGGAGGAGCCGTTGAGGAAGAAGAGGCCCTTCGCATGCTCATCCCACTGCCCGCGGGCCGCGTCGAGCACCCGATCCCAGCGCGGGCGCTCCTCGGGGAGGGGCCTGCGGTCGAGGACCGACATGCCGAGGGTCGCGTCGATGTTCTCGCCGTCGACGATGAGATACGTCGTTTCATCACTCGTGTTCGCCATGGTCACCAGCCTAGGGCCCCGATGCACGGCGGGGGCGCCGGTCGGTCCGCGTGAACCTTCCGGCGCCCCCGCGCGCGAGTCGCGTCAGCGCGTCACTTGACGTCCTCGTCGACCCAGTCGTAGGTCCGGGTCACGGCCTTCTTCCACAGGCGGTAGGTGCGGTCGCGCTCGGCGGCGTCCATCGAGGGCGTCCAGCGCTTGTCCTCCTGCCAGTTGGCGATGACGTCCTCGGTGCCGTTCCAGAATCCGACCGCGATGCCGGCCGCGTAGGCGGCGCCGAGGGCGGTGGTCTCGGCGACGACCGGGCGGATGACGTCGACGCCGCAGAGGTCGGCCTGGAACTGCATGACGAGGTCGTCACGGGTCATGCCGCCATCGACCTTGAGCTCCTTGAGCGGAACGCCCGCGTCGGCGTTCATCGCGTCGAGGACCTCGGCGGACTGGAAGGCGGTCGACTCCTCGACGGCGCGGGCGATGTGCGCCTTCGTCACGTAACGGGTGAGGCCGACGATCGCGCCGCGGGCGTCGTCCTTCCAGTACGGGGCGAAGAGGCCCGAGAACGCCGGGACGAAGTAGACGCCGCCGTTGTCCTCGACCGTTTCGGCGAGGGCCTGGATGTCCGAGGACTTCTCGATCATGCCGAGGTTGTCGCGGACCCACTGGACGAGGGAGCCGGCAACGGCGATCGAGCCCTCGAGGGCGTAGACGGGCTTCTCGTCGCCGAGCTTGTAGAGCAGGGTCGTGAGGAGGCCGTTGTTCGAGAAGATCGGCTCTTCGCCGGTGTTCATGAGCATGAAGCAGCCGGTGCCGTAGGTGTTCTTCGCGGTGCCCTTCTCGAAGCAGGCCTGGCCGAAGGTCGCGGCCTGCTGGTCGCCGAGGATGCCGGAGATCGGAACGCCCGCGAGGAGGCCGTTCGGACGGCCGACGCCGTAGACGGCGGCCGAGGGCTTGATCTCGGGGAGCATCGAGACGGGGATGCGGAAGTCGGCGCAGATGTCCTCGCGCCACTCGAGCGTGCGGACGTCCATGAGGAGCGTGCGGGAGGCGTTCGTGACGTCGGTGGCGTGGACGCCGCCGTTGACGCCGCCGGTGAGGTTCCACAGGACCCAGGTGTCGGGCGTGCCGAAGAGGAGATCCCCGGCCTCGGCCTTCTCACGGGCGCCCTCGACGTTGTCGAGGATCCACGTGATGCGGGGGGCCGAGGGGTAGGTCGAGATGTTCTCGCCGGTGATCTGGCGGTAGCGCTCGGTGCCGAGCGGGTCGCCGGCGGCGATCTCGCGGACGATCGGGGCGGTGCGGGTGTCCTGCCAGACGAGGGCGTTGTAGACGGGCTGGCCGGTGTTCTTGTCCCAGACGATCGTCGTCTCGCGCTGGTTCGTGATGCCGACGGCGGCGAGCTGCTCGCCGTTGATCTCGGCCTTCTGGAGGGCCTCGGCGACGACCGCGCGGACGGACTCCCAGATCTCGATCGGATCGTGCTCGACCCAGCCCGGGTTCGGGAAGATCTGGGTGAATTCCTTCTGACCGACCGAGACGATCTCGCCGGAGTGGTTGAAGATGATCGCGCGGGACGAGGTCGTGCCCTGGTCGATCGCCAGGACGAACTTCTCATCGGACATGCTGGTGTTCCCTTCTAGTCACTTCATTGTGTGTGGAGAGCGAGCGGGGTCCCGGGCGAGTCC
>CAZJTN010000040.1:0-10053 GCA_964548945.1 uncultured Schaalia sp. | reverse complement strand
ACACCCTATCCTACACTCTTTCCCTACACGACGCTCTTCCGATCTCACCGCTCGAACCTCATCGGCATGGGCGTCCTCCCGCTCCAATTCCCCGAGGGCGAGACCCGGGACTCTCTCGGACTCACCGGCTCGGAGCTCTTCGACATCGAGGGCGTCACCGCGCTCAACGAGGGGACGACTCCGAAGACCCTGCGGGTGACGGCGACCCGCGACGACGGGAGCGCCGTGGTCTTCGAGGCGCGCCTGCGCATCGACACCCCCGCAGAGGCCGACTACTACCGCAACGGAGGCATCCTCCAGTACGTGCTCCGCGAGCTCGTCAAGGAGTCCTGAGCCTGCCGCATCCGAGGCGACGCAGGAGCGCCCTGCGCCACATGGGCGCAGGGCGCTCCTGCTCGCGGGGACTCCGATTCAGTCCTGCGCGGAGGCGGCGGACCTGTTCGCCGCGTAGCGGGCGGCTCCGACGATGCCCGCCGTGTTGAAGAGCTTCGCCGGGACCATCGGCGTCTTGAGCTCGAGGAGGGGCATGAACTTCTCGTGGTTCTTCGACACGCCGCCGCCGACGACGAAAAGATCGGGGGAGAAGAGCATCTCGACATGGCCGTAGTAGCGCTGGAGGCGCTTCGCCCACTTCTTCCACGAGAGCTCCTGGAGCGTCTTCTGCCCCGCCGAGGCCCGCTTCTCCGCGTCGTAGCCGTCGATCTCGAGGTGCCCGAGCTCGGTGTTCGGCACGAGAACGCCGTCCATGATGACCGCCGAGCCGATGCCGGTGCCCTGAGTCGTGAGGATGACGAGGCCCTTGACGCCCTTCGCCGCACCGTAGGCGACCTCGGCGATGCCCGCGGCGTCGGCGTCATTGAGGGCCTCGACGGAGCGGCCGAGATGGCGCTCCATGAGTTCAGCGACGTCGACTCCCACCCAGGAGTCATCGAGGTTCGCCATGAAGGGGATGACGCCGTGAATGACCGGGGCCGGGAACGCGATGCCGACGGGAACCTCGGGGCCGACGCCGAGCTGATCGAGGAGCTGGCGGCAGACCTCCGCCACCGCATCGGGGGTCGCGGGCTTCGGGGTTTCGATGCGCACTCGCTCGCCGATGAACTCCCCGGTCTCGAGGTCGACGAGCGCCGACTTCACTCCCGATCCACCGATATCGATTCCGCAAGCGACCTGAGTCATGACCCCTCCAGGGAAGTTGAGCGTGTGTGCGCAAATGGTAACCCAGTCGCACGCAGCCGAAGAGGCGCTTCCAGCGTCAGGCGAGGGTGAGGATCTCGGCCCCGTCCTCGGTGACGACGATCGTGTGCTCGAATTGCGCGGTCCGCGAGCGGTCGGCGGTGACGACCGTCCATCCGTCGTCCCACTGCTCCCAGTCGACGCCCCCGAGGGTGAGCATCGGCTCGACCGTGAAGACCATGCCCGGCTCCATGACGGTCGAGTACGCGGGCGCCGCATCGTAGTGGGGGATGATGAGACCCGAGTGGAAGGCCTCGCCGACGCCGTGGCCCGTGTAGTCGCGGACGACGCCGTAGTCGAAGCGCCGGGCGTAGCGCTCGATGACGCGGCCGATGACGTTGATCTCGCGGCCCGGCCCGACGGCCCGGATGCCGCGCATCATCGCCTCCTTCGTCCGCTCCATGAGGAGGCGGGACTCCTCGTCGACCGATCCGACCCCGAACATCGCGCAGGTGTCGCCATGAACGCCGTCCACGTAGGCGGTGATGTCGATATTGATGATGTCGCCGTCCTCGAGGGGGCGGTCATCCGGGATGCCGTGGCAGATCACCTCGTTGATCGAGGTGCAGATCGACTTCGGGAAGCCCATGTAGCCGAGGCAGGAGGGGTAGGCGTCGTGGGCGATGAGGAACTCATGGCCGATGCGATCGAGCTCCTCGGTCGTCACGCCCGGGGCGATCGCCGCGCCGACGACCTCGATCGCCTGAGCGGCGATCCTGCCCGCCCGCCGGATCCGCCCGACGGTTTCGGCGTCTTTGACATCCGACGCGGTGACGACCTCGGGGCCCGAGTGGAACATGTACTCGGGACGGTCGATGTGCTCGGGAACGGCGCGGATCGCGGAGACGCGGCCGGGGCGCAGGTCGCCGAGCGGCGCGCGCGCGGCGAGGTCTGAAGCATGAGTCATGTCCCCAGGGTAGACCCGGCGGGCGCGCGGCTTGGGGGCGAGGGCCGCCCTCCGGCGGACCGACCTGGGGGAGGACGGGGGAACGGACTATCATGGCGGGGCGCGAACCGCGCGAATCCGACATCCCGACGGAGGAAGCAGGACATGGCCCAGGAAGCCCCTGACCTCGATCCCCTCGACGCGGGCGCAGTGGACGACCTCGTCGTCCGCGCCCTCGCCGCCATCAACGCCGCGAGTGATCTCGACGCCCTCAAGACCGCGAAGACCGCGCTGCTCGGAGAGAAGGCGCCGCTCGTCCTCGCGAACCGGAGGATCGGCTCGCTCGATCCGGCGGACCGCGCAGCGGCGGGGAAGAATCTCGGTGGGGCGCGCGGCCGCATTGAGCAGGCTCTCGCCGCACGCCAGGACGCTCTCGAAGCCGAGCACGAGGCCCGCGCCCTCGTTGAGGAGGCCGTCGACGTCACCGCCGCCGGCGCGCGCCGCGTCGTCGGCGCACGGCACCCGATCTCGACCCTCATCGAGGAGATCGAGGACTTCTTCATCTCGATGGGCTGGGAGATCGCCGAGGGCCCCGAGGTCGAGCACGAGTGGTTCAATTTCGACTCCCTCAATTTCGACATCGATCACCCGGCGCGCCAGATGCAGGACACGCTCTACGTCGACGGCCGCTCCCTCGGCGGGGAGGACCCCGAAGAGGGGCGCCTCGTCCTGCGCACCCACACCTCCCCGGTCCAGTCGCGCGCCCTCCTCGCGCGCGGCGTCCCGCTCTACATCGCCTGCCCGGGCAAGGTCTTCCGCTCCGACGCGCTCGATGCCACCCACACGCCGGTCTTCCACCAGGTCGAGGGGCTCGCCGTCGACAAGGGCCTGACCATGGCGCATCTCAAGGGCGTCCTCGATCACTACGCGAAGGCGATGTTCGGCCCCGAAGCGAAGGCGCGCCTGCGCCCCTCCTTCTTCCCCTTCACCGAGCCGAGCGCGGAGCTCGACATCTGGTTCCCCCAGAAGAAGGGCGGTGCAGGGTGGATCGAAGTCGGCGGATGCGGAATGGTGAACCCGAACGTCCTGCGCGCGAACGGCATCGATCCCGAGGAGTACACGGGCTTCGCCTTCGGCATGGGCATCGAACGGACCCTCATGCTCCGCCACGGCATCGCCGACATGCACGACATCGTCGAGGGCGATGTCCGCTTCTCCCAGCAGTTCGGACTCCACGGAAGGGGACACTGACATGCCGATGGTTCCCATCAGCTGGCTCGCCGATCACGTCGAGGTGCCCGAGGGCATGGACGCGGCAGGCCTCGCCGCCGCCCTCGTCAAGGTCGGGCTCGAGGAGGAGGCGATCCACCCCGCGAAGGTGACGGGCCCCCTCGTCGTCGGCAGGGTCCTCACCCGCGTCGAGGAAACCGCGTCGAACGGGAAGACCGTCAACTACTGCCGCGTCGACGTCGGCGAGTACAACGACGCCCCCGGCACCGGCAAGGAGCCCTCGGAGCTTGCGAGCCGCGGGATCATCTGCGGCGCCCACAATTTCGAGGCGGGCGACCTCGTCGTCGTCTCCCTGCCGGGCGCGGTCCTCCCCGGCGGCTTCGCGATCGGGGCGCGCAAAACCTACGGTCACATCTCCGATGGGATGATCTGCTCGGCCCGCGAACTCGGACTCGGCGAGGACCACTCCGGGATCATCGTGTTGACCCGGGCCTTCCCGGATCGCCAGATCCCCGCGCCCGGATCGGATCTCCTCGGCTTCCTCGGCCTCGGCGAAGAGACCCTCGAGATCAACATCACGCCCGATCGCGGCTACTGCTTCTCGATGCGCGGCGTCGCCCGGGAGTTCTCGCACTCGACCGGCGCGGCCTTCACCGATCCGGGGCTCGTCGGCGGCCTCGTCGCCTCCGTCCCCGAAGCGACCGCCGATGGCTTCCCCGTCGAGGTCGTCGACGCCTCGCCCATCAAGGGGCGGGTCGCTTCGGACCGCTTCGTCACCCGCATCGTCCGCGGGCTCGACCCGAAGGCCCCGACACCGCGGTGGATGGTCGAGCGCCTCGAGGCGGCGGGCATGCGCTCGCTCTCCCTCGCGGTGGACGTGACGAACTACGTGATGCTCGACCTCGGACAGCCGATGCACGCCTACGATCTCGACGCCCTCGCGGCACCGATCGTCGTCCGCCGTGCGAGGGTGGGGGAGAGACTGCGCACCCTCGACGAGGTCGAGCGCGAGCTCGATCCCGAGGACCTGCTCATCACCGACTCGCCTGAGGGCCCGGGTTCGCGCGTCATCGGCTTGGCCGGCGTCATGGGCGGCCTCTCCTCCGAGGTTGAGGACTCGACGCGCAACGTCCTCCTCGAAGCCGCGCATTTCGACTCGGTCTCGATCGCGCGCACGGCCCGGCGCCATCGTCTTCCCTCCGAGGCCTCCAAGCGCTTCGAGCGCGGCACCGATCCGCGCCTGCCCGCGATCGCCGCGCAGCGCGCCGTCGACCTCCTCGTCGAATACGGCGGCGGCATCGCCGACCCTGCGGTTTTCGACCTCGATGAGGTCGCGGCCCCCGAGGCGATCGTCTTCCGGCCCGAAGAGGCCGCGCGCCTCACGGGCGTCGACTATCCGCGCGAGCGCGTCCGCGAGCTCCTCGAGGAGATCGGCTGCGAGGTGACCGAGGATGCGAGCGGCTCCTTCCTCGTCCTCGCGCCGAGCTGGCGTCCCGACCTCGTCGGTCCCGCGCACCTCGTCGAGGAGATCGCCCGCCTCGACGGTTACGACGCGATCCCCTCGGTGCTTCCGGCGGCCCCCTCGGGCACGGGCCTCACTCCGGCCCAGAAGGCCCGCCGCGACGCCCTCGCCGAGCTCGCCGCAGCGGGCCTCGTCGAGGTCCTCACCTACCCCTTCGTCTCGGACTCCTTCGAGCGCCAGGGGATGGGGGAGTCCGATCCTCGGCGTCGCGCCCTCGTCCTGCGCAATCCGCTCGCCGATGATGCGCCCCTCCTGCGCACCTCGATCCTCGACACGCTCCTCGACGCCGCCGGTCGGAACATCGCGCGCGGCGCCGATCGCGTCGCGGTCTTCGAGTCCGGGCTCGTCGCCCGTCCCGAGGGGACCGTCCCGACCGGGCTGCTCTCCGCCGAGCGCCGCCCGAGCGAGGAGGAGCTCGCCGCGCTGAGAGCGGGTACGCCCGCGCAGCCCCGCCACATCGGCCTCGTCCTCGCGGGGCGCGCTTCGGGCACGGCCATCGCTGAGGAGCAGCGCTCCTTCGCGTGGTCCGACGCCCTTGAGCTCGTCCGCTCAGTCGCGCAGGCCCTCGGCGTCGGGGTCGAGGTCGCGCGCGCCTGGGATCCGCAGCCTCCGGCCTTCAAGGGCGCTCCCATGCCGACCCCCGCCGCCGACCCTGTCGAGGTCGCGCCGTGGCACCCAGGGCGGGTCGCCCGCGTCTTCGTCAGGCGCGGGCGCGAGCTCGTCGAGGTCGCCCTCGCCGGTGAACTCCACCCGCGCGTCTGCTCGGCCTTCGGCCTGCCCGCGAGGTCCTGCGCGGCGGAGATCGATCTCGACGCCCTCATCGCCTCGATGCCCGCCCATCCGATCCAGGTGAAGCCCGTGTCGACCTTCCCGGTCGCGAAGGAGGACATCGCCCTCGTCGTCCCGAGCGAGATCCCCGTCGCGCGCGTCGAGCAGGTCGTCCGCCAGGGTGCGGGCGCGCTCGCAGAGGAGGTCCGCCTCTTCGACGTGTACGAGGGCGAGAGCCTCGGCGAGGGCGTGCGCTCCCTCGCCTTCGCCCTCAAGCTGCGCGCCCCCGATCGCACGCTCACCGCGAAGGAGGCCGCGGAGGTCCGGGCCAATGTCGTGAAGAAGGCGGAGAAGCTCCTGGGGGCCCGGCTCCGCTCGTGATCTCGGGCGGAAAGGGCCGCCGTCGCGCACTGTGCATCCCGACTCAGTGGGACCAATGGACGCGAAGGCGGCCCTTTCCTCTGCCAAACTTGAGATATGCACATCCTTGTCACCGCCGCTTCGAAGCACGGATCCACTGCCGAGGTCGCCGACGAGATCGCCTCGCGCCTCGAGGACGCCGGTCACTCCGTCGCGCGCATCGCCCCGGAAGCGGTTTCCTCGATCGACGAGTACGACGCGGTCGTCTGCGGTTCCGCGGTCTACATCCTCCAGTGGATGGACGAGGCCCGTGAATTCCTCGAGCGCTTCGCGGATCGGCTCGAGCACATGCCGGTGTGGGCGTTCTCGGTCGGCATGAGCGGCGTTCCCAAGCACGCGCCGCAGGATCCGACCCGGATCGGGCCGGTCCTCACCCGGGTGAAAGCGCATGACCACGCGGTTTTCGCCGGTCGCTACAACCCCTCGCTCCTCTCGCTGCGCGAACGTTCCGTCGCCCGCCTCGGCGGTGTCGTCGAGGGTGACTTCCGCGACTGGGACGAGGTCGACGCCTGGGCCGATTCGATCGCGCTCGAGCTCGCGAGGAAGGACTGATCGAGGGGCGCGGCGCCCGGCCCTTGCTCTGCTGCGCCCCCGGACGATCGCTCGTCCGGGGGCGTTTCGCACTTCGGACGCGAATGAAAGTTTATGCATGACCGTGTATATTCATGCATATGAAGTTGAGAGCAGCGATCGCCGGCGCGTCCGGCTACGCAGGCGGTGAAGTCGCCCGGCTCCTCGCCGCCCACCCCGACATCGAGGTGACCTCAGTGACGGCGGCGAGCTCCGCCGGTCATGCGCTCGGCGAGTTCCACCCGCACATCGGCCCGCTCGCCGACCTCGTCATCAAGGAGACCACGGTCGACACCCTCGCCGGGCACGACCTCGTCATCCTCGCCCTCCCGCACGGCCACTCCGGCTCCCTCGCCGCAGCCCTCGAGGAGGCCGGCGAGACCGCCCTCATCCTCGACTGCGCGGCGGACCACCGCCTCGAGGACTCCCGGGCCTGGGCCGACTACTACGGCGGCGACTTCTCCCCGGCATGGACCTACGGCATGCCCGAGCTCCTCCACGCCGGAGAAGCCACCGCCCGCGCCCAACGCGCCCTCCTCGCCGAGTCGACGCGGATCGCCGTCCCCGGCTGCAACGTCACCGCCGTCACCCTCGCCCTCCAGCCCGCCGTCCACGCCGGTCTCGTCGACGTCTCCCGCATCGTCGCAACCCTCGCCGTCGGCTACTCCGGCGCGGGAAAGTCCCTCAAGCCCCACCTCCTCGCCTCCGAGGCGTTCGGGAACATCGCCCCCTACGCGGTCGGCGGCACTCATCGTCACATCCCCGAGATCATCCAGAACCTCACCCGCGCGGGCGGCGACGCCGACGCGATCCGGATCGCCTTCACCCCCGTTCTCGTCCCGAGTTCCCGGGGGATCCTCGCAACCGTCGTCGCCCCCCTCGCCCCCGGCGTCGGAGTCGACTCGATCGCGAAGGCCTACGCGGTTTACGACGAGGAAGCCCTCATCTCCCTGAGTCCTTCAGGGACCTGGCCGACGACCGGCCCGCTCACCGGGACCGGCCTCGCCAGCGTCTGCGCGGTCATCGACGAGAGGGCCGGAGCCCTCATCGCCCTCGCGGCGATCGACAACCTCGGAAAAGGAACGGCGGCCGCCGCCGTGCAAAGCGCCAATATCGCCCTCGGACTCGACGAGTACGCGGGCGTCCCCATGATCGGAGTCGCACCATGAGCACCGAAGTGATCGGCGTCACCGCCCCCGAAGGCTTCGCGGCCTCCGGCGTCGTCGCCGGAATCGCCTCCGTTCCCGGCAAGAAGGACCTCGCCCTCGTCGTCAACGAGGGCCCGCACTTCGCCTCGGCCGGAGTCTTCACCTCGAACCGGGTCGTCGCCGCGCCGGTGATCCTCACCCGTGAGCACCTCAGCGTCGCGACCCTCAAGGCCGTCATCCTCAACTCCGGTGGCGCGAACGCCTGCACGGGCGCACCCGGACTCGCCGACTCGAAGGCGAGCGCCGCCGCCGTCGCCGCCCGCCTCGGACTCGCCCCCGAGGAGGTCGGCGTGTGCTCGACCGGGATCATCGGCCAGCGCCTCCCCATGGACGCCCTCCTCGAGGGAGCAGCTCGAGCGGCCGACGCCCTCGCCTCGACCCCCGAAGCCGCCGCTCACGCCGCCGATGCGATCCGCACGACCGACACCGTGGCGAAGACCCACGTCTCAACGCACGGCGAATGGACGATCGGCGGCATGGCGAAGGGAGCGGGCATGCTCGCCCCCGGACTCGCCACCATGCTCTGCGTCCTCACGACCGACGCCCTTCTCGACGATGAGCGTGCCCAGCGCGCGCTCAGCGAGGCGGTCCGCACAACCTTCAACCGCACGGACTCCGACGGGTGCATGTCGACGAACGACTCCGTCCTCCTCCTCGCCTCCGGAGCCTCCGGCGCCGTCCCCGACGAGGAGGCGTTCACCGAGGCCCTGCGCGCCGCCTGCGCCGACCTCGCACGCCAGCTCATCGGGGACGCCGAAGGGGCGAGCCACGACATTGAGATCCGCGTCGTCGGCGCTTCGAGCGAAGAGGCCGGCGAAGCCGTCGCCCGCGCCGTCTCCCGCTCCAACCTCTTCAAGGCCGCAGTCTTCGGCAACGACCCGAACTGGGGGAGGATCCTCGCCGAGATCGGGACCGTCCCCGAGGCCCTCGCCCCCTACGAGCCGGACGAGCTCGATGTCTCGATCAACGGCGTCATGGTGTGCCGGGGCGGCGGACTTGGAGAGGATCGCAGCCTCGTCGACATGACGCCCCGCGAGGTCCACGTCCTCATCGACCTCAAGGCCGGCGACTCTGAGGTCGTCCTCTGGACGAATGACCTCACCCACGACTACGTCCACGAGAACAGCGCCTACTCCTCATGAACGCATCGAGCATCGATCGGGCCCCTGACCTCGAGTGGATCGAGCGCTACACCGGCTCAGTGATGAACACCTTCGGCGCTCCCGCCCTCGTCCTCGTCGCCGGAACCGGAGCGCGGGTGCGCGACGCGCAGGGGAAGGAGTACCTCGACCTCCTCGGCGGGATCGCCGTCAACGTCCTCGGACAGGCCCATCCGGCCGTCGTCGAGGCGATCACCGACCAGAGCCGCACCCTCGGGCACGTTTCGAACTTCTTCGCCACTCCGCCGCAGATCCGACTCGCCGAGAAGCTCCTCGACATCGTCGAAGAGGGCGGGGCGCCCGAAGGATCGCGGGTCTTCCTCGCGAACTCCGGCACCGAGGCGAACGAGGCGGCCCTGAAGATCGTCAAGGCCCGCGCACGCGCGATCTCCCCGACGAAGACGAGGATCCTCGCCCTCGAGCACGCCTTCCACGGCCGAACCCTCGGGGCCCTGAGCCTCACGTGGAAGGAGGCCTACCGCGCCCCCTTCGCCCCGCTCATCCCCGGCGTCGAGTTCGTCCCCGCGAACGACCCCGAGGCCCTCGCCTCGGCGATCGACGAGGACGTCGCCGGCGTGATCGTCGAGCCGATCCAGGGAGAGGCGGGAGTCCACCCGCTCGACGCCTCCTACCTCCACGCGGTCCGCGAACTCACGAGGAGCGTCGACGCACTCATGGTCGTCGACGAAGTCCAGACGGGCATCGGGAGGACCGGCGAGTGGATGGGGCACCACGCCTCCGGCGTCGTCCCCGACGTCGTCACCCTCGCCAAGGGCCTGGGCGGTGGGATGCCCATCGGCGCGTGCATCGCCCTCGGTGACGCGGCCCGAATCCTCGGCCCAGGAATGCACGGGACCACCTTCGGCGGCAACCCCATCTGCGCCGCCGCAGCCCTCGCCGTCCTCCACACGATCGAGGAGGAGGGCCTGCTCGGCGCGGTGACGGCGATCTCCGACTCCTGGCGCGCCGAACTCGCCGCCGTCCCCGGCGTCGCCGCGGTCCAGATCGGAAGAGCACACGTCTGAACTCCAGTCACCGCTCCTTATCTCGTAT
>CAZJTN010000039.1:0-10219 GCA_964548945.1 uncultured Schaalia sp. | reverse complement strand
CCCCCCCCTATCCTACACTCTTTCCCTACACGACGCTCTTCCGATCTCGCCTCCTCAGAGGCGGGGCGCCGGCGCTGAGTCAGCCCTGTGCCCGTGCGATCACTTCGCGGCGTTGACGAGCTCGAGGCGGTGCGAGTCGTTCGCGTAGACCTCGGCCGCGTTGTCGGCGGTGACGATCTGCGGGGTGAGGAGGAAGGACTTCACGGGGTTGCCCTCCATCGACTCGTACTGGGTGTCGTCGAGGGTCGCGCCCTCGACGCTCGGGTCGGTCTCGCCGTTGGCGAGCTGGATCGACAGGTCGACGGCGGCCTTCACGAGCGGGCGGGTGTCCTTGAAGATCGTCGAGTACTGCTTGCCCTGGGTCACCCAGGTGACGGACTCGTCCTCGGAGTCCTGACCGGTGACGACGGGGATCGGCTTGCCGGCCTGCTCGACGGCGGTGATGATCGCACGGCCGAGGGTGTCATTCGGCGAGAGGACGCCGTCGGGGACCGCGTCACCCTGGTAGGTGGAGGTGAGGAGCGCGGCCATGCGGTCCTGGGCGTTCTTCGGGAGCCAGCCCTGGGTTGCGACTTGCGTGAACTCCGTCTGTCCGGACTTCACGACGAGGGTGCCGTCATCGATCTTCGGCTGGAGGATGTCCATCGCGCCGCCGAAGAACTTCAGCGAGTTCGAGTCGTCCGGGGAGCCGCCGAAGAGCTCGATGTCCCACGGGGAGTCTCCGGCCTTCGCCTCGAGGCCTTCGAGGAGCGCCTGGCCCTGGAGCTGGCCGACGCCGAAATTGTCGTAGGCGAGGTAGTAGTCGATGTCGGTCGTGTTCGTGAGGAGGCGGTCGTAGGCGATGATCGAGATGCCCGCGTCCTTCGCGGCCTTGAGCTGGGTGCCGAGCTGGGAGCCGTCGATCGCGCCGATGACGAGGACGTTGACGCCGTTCTCGATCATCGCGGAGATCTGGTTCTGCTGCTCGGCGACGCCGCCGTTGGCGAACTGGATCGTGCAGGTGATCCCCTGCTCCTCACAGTTCTGCTTGAACATGTCCTCGGCCTCGACCCAGTTCTGCGAGGTCTTCTGCGGCATTGCGATGCCGACTGAGACCTCCCCGCTCGCCGCGGCGCCGGATTCGGAGGCGGCGCCGGACTCGTCCGTCGAGGCAGAGCCGGTGTCACGGGCCGAGCAGCCCACTATGCCGAGCGTGAGGGCGGTCGCCGAGGCGAGCACCGCGATCCTTGTGAGAGTCTTCATTGTCTCTTCTCCACTGGTTGGTGATTGATCGAGACGCCACCGGAAGCGATGGGTCTGGGATTTCCGGGAGGTCTCCCGGGACGCCGGGCTCCGCGCGGGGCGGCCCGGCACTCCGATCCGCGGCCCGAGGGCTCAGGATGCGGCGGGTTCGGACTTCTCGGCGTCCTTCGCGGCGCGCTGAGCGCTCAGCGCGTTCTGGAAGGTGCCGATGATGGAGCGCTTGCCCTGCCTCTTCGAGTAGACGTCGACCGCGACGGCTGCGAGGAGGACGAGGCCCTTGATGATCTGGGTCCAGTCGGAGCCGACGCCCATGAGCTGGAGCCCGTTGTTGAGGAAGGCCATGACGAGGGCGCCGACCATCGTGCCCATGATCGTGCCGACGCCGCCGGAAACGGCCGCACCGCCGATGAAGACGGCCGCGATGGCGTCGAGCTCCCATGAGGTGCCGTCGGCGGGGCCCGAGGCGGTCGAACGTCCGATGAAGAGCATGCCGGCGAGCGCCGCGAGGAAGGCGGAGTTGCACATGACGAAGAAGTTCGTCTTCACGACCTTGACGCCTGTGAGCTCGGCGGCGGCCTTGTTGCCGCCGATCGCGTACACGGAGCGCCCGAGGACGGTCCGCTCGGAGATGAAGGAGTAGACGAGGGCGAGGACGACGACGATGACCCCGGGGATGGGGAAGGAAGTGCCCGGACGCCCGGTCGCGAAGATCCACGCGAAGCCGAGGATGACGCCGCCGAGGACGACGATGCGGGTGACCGGGACCCACAGCGGGGTCGGCTCCGCCTCGAACCCCTTCGCCTGGCGGTGCGAGCGCAGTTCCGACCATGCGAGGGCGGCGACTGCGATGACGGCGAGGACCATCGTCGGGAGGTTGAAGGGGATGACCTCGGGGGCGATGTCGGGGAGGTAGCCGGCGCCGAGGGTCTGGAAGAGCTCGGGGACGGGCACCGTGAGGGACTTGCCGATGAGCTGGTTGACGCCGCGGAAGAGGAGCATGCCGCCGAGGGTGACGATGAAGGCGGGGATGCCCCATTGGGCGACCCAGAAGCCCTGCCAGGTGCCGATGAGGATGCCGACGGCGATGCCGAGGAGGATCGCGAGCCACGGGTTGAGGTTCCAGTCCCGCATGGCGACGGCGACGACGATGCCGACCGTCGCCGCGACTGATCCGACCGAGAGATCGATGTGGCCGGCGATGATGACGAGGACCATGCCCATCGCGAGGACGAGGACGTAGGTGTTGCCCATGACGAGGTTCATGAGGTTCTGCGCCTGGAAGACCTTGCCGTCCGTCTTCACCTGGAAGAACAGGGCGATGGCGGCGAGGGCGGCGATCATGCCGACCTGACGGAAATCCCCGCCGAACAGTGATTTGAGATTCTTCTTCATGGAAGTGGACCTTCGCGCGTGTATGAGGTGGGGGTGTCAGTTCGTGGAGGAGCTCGTCATGAGGTGCATGAGCGTCTCCTGATCGGCCTCGGCCGTCGGGAGGCAGCCGGTGACCTCGCCCTCGAAGATCGTGTAGATGCGATCGGTGATGCCGAGGAGCTCGGGCAGTTCCGAGGAGATGACGACGACGGCCTTCCCCTGCGCGGCGAGGGCATGGATGAAGGTGTAGATCTCGTACTTCGCCCCGACATCGATGCCGCGCGTCGGCTCGTCGAGGATGAGGACCTCAGGGTCGGTGAACATCCATTTCGCGAGGACGACCTTCTGCTGATTGCCGCCCGAGAGGGTGGAGACGCCGGTCATCACCGAGGGGGCCTTGATCCTCAGGTTCTGGCGGTATTCCTCGGCGTATCGCTTCCCGAGCTCGATGTCGAGGGCGCCGCCCCGTTTGATCTTCTCCGGCTTTGCTGAGACGACGGACTGGTGGATGAGTTCGAGGAGGTTGAGGCCGAGCATCTTGCGGTCCTCGGGCAGGTAGGCGATGCCCGATTCGATCGCTTCAGGCACGCTGGCCACTGCGGCGCGCTTGCCGTCGACGTAGGCCTCGCCGCGTTCGAAGACTCCGTAGGAGCGACCGAAGATCGAGCGGGCGAGCTCGGTGCGCCCCGCTCCCATGAGGCCGGCGAGTCCGACGACCTCGCCGGCTCGGACCTGGATCGAGGAGCCTTTGCACACGAAGCGGTCCGGATTGATGGGGTGGCGGACCCACCAGTCCTTCACCTCGAACTTCACCTCGCCGGGGTGGGCCTCGTGCTCGGGATAGCGGTTGTCGAGAGGACGTCCGACCATGAGGCGGATGATCTCGTCCTGGTCGATCGGCCCGTCGGCCGTGTCCATCCAGCCGACGGTCTTGCCGTCGCGGATGACGGTGACGGCATCAGCGACGGCGGCGACCTCGTCGAGCTTGTGGGAGATCATGATCATCGCGACGCCGCGTTCGCGCTGCTTGCGCATGAGATCGAGGAGGTGGGCGGATTCCTCCTCGTTGAGCGCGGAGGTCGGTTCGTCGAGGATGAGGAGCTTGACGTCCTTGGCGAGGGCTTTGGCGATCTCGACGAGCTGCTGCTTGCCGACGCCGATGTCTTTGATGAGCTCGTCGGGGTTCTCGTCGAGGCCGACCTCGGCCATGTATCGCAGGGCGCGCTCGCGCGTGCCGTTCCAATCGATGGCGCCGCGGCGCTTCACCTCGTTGCCCATGAACATGTTCTCCGCGATGGAGAGCTGCGGGATGAGGGCGAGCTCCTGGTGGATGATGACGATGCCCGCCTTCTCGGAGTCGCGGATGTTGGAGAATGTCACCTCCTTCCCCTCGAACTCGATGACGCCGGAGTAGGTGCCGTGAGGGTGGACCCCGGAGAGCACCTTCATGAGCGTGGATTTGCCTGCGCCGTTCTCGCCGCAGATCGCGTGGATCTCGGCGTTGCGGACGGCGAGGTTGACGTCGTCGAGGGCGACGACTCCTGGGAAGACCTTCGTGATGTGACGCATCTCCAGGACGACGCGTTCACGGCGTGAGTCAGTCATGGGTTCTCCGCTGAACGTCGGACCGATGGGAGGGGGGACGTCGTCGGCGACGCCCTCATGACGATCAGTGTGCCGCGCCGCGGAGGGCGGCGCGGTCCGATTTCATGAACTGTAATCAAACCGTTATTTTGACTTTATTCTGTGAAGCCAATGCGCAAGTACCGGAAACATCGAGGTGAGCGCTCATACGACACACAAAGGGCCGCCCGCCGGTTTCCCGACGGGCGGCCCCTGAATCCAGCGGATCAGCCCTCGACGCCGAGCTCGGCGAGGATGAGCTCCTTCACGCGCGCCGCATCGGCCTGACCGCGCGTCGCCTTCATCACCGCGCCCACGAGAGCGCCGACCGCCTGGAGCTTGCCGCCCTGGATCTTCGCGACGATCCCCGCATTCCCCTCGATCGCCTCCCTCACGGCCGCACTGAGCGCACCGTCATCGGAGACGACCTCGAGCCCGCGGGCCTCGACGACCTGAGTCGGCGAGCCCTCACCGGCGAGGACGCCCTCGAGCACCTGACGGGCGAGCTTGTCATTGATCCGACCCGAATCGACGAGCGCCTGGAGCTCGGCGATCTGCCCCGGTGTCACGGGCATCTCCTCGAGAGGGACCTCGCCCTCCTTCGCCTTGCGGGAGAGCTCGCCCATCCACCACTTGCGCGCCGAATTCGCATCAGCACCGGCCCCGACGGTCGCCTCGATGAGCTCGAGAGCGCCCGCATTGATGACATCGCGCATCTCCTTGTCCGCGAAGCCCCACTCCTCACGGAGTCGGCGGCGCTTCGCGACCGGAAGCTCAGGAAGCGAGGCGCGCAGCTCCTCGACCCACTCGCGCGCCGGGGCGATCGGCACGAGATCAGGCTCGGGGAAATAGCGGTAGTCCTCGGCATCGGACTTCTCGCGCCCCTGCGAGGTCGAACCGTCCTCCTCGTGGAAATGCCGCGTCTCCTGAACGACCGCCCCGCCCTCGGCGAGGATCGCGCCCTGGCGCTGCATCTCGAAACGGACGGCCGCCGCGATGCCGCGGAAGGAATTGACGTTCTTCGTCTCCGTGCGGGTACCGAGAGGCGACTCCGGCGTGTCGCGAAGGGAGACATTGACATCGGCGCGGACATTGCCGCGCTCCATCCGGGCCTCGGAGACGCCGAGCGCCCGGAAGATGTCGCGAAGCGTCTGCACATACGCTGCCGCAACCTCGGGAGCCCGCTCCCCCGCGCCTACAATCGGGCGGGTGACGATCTCGACGAGCGGAACGCCGGCGCGATTGTAGTCGACGAGCGAGTGATCCGCGCCGTGAATGCGCCCATCAGCGCCGCCGATGTGCGTGTTCTTCCCGGCATCCTCCTCCATGTGCGCGCGCTCGATCTCGACGCGGAAAAGCGACCCGTCCTCGAGCTCGACGTCGACGTAGCCGTCGTGGGCGATCGGCTCGTCGTACTGCGAGGTCTGGAAGGCCTTCGTGAGATCGGGGTAGAAGTAGTTCTTCCGCGCGAAGCGGCAGTACTCGGCGATCTCGCAATTGAGCGCGAGACCGATCTTGATCGCGTACTCGACCGCCGTCCGATTGACCACCGGCAGGCACCCGGGCAGGCCGAGCGACACGGGCGTCACATAGGTGTTCGGATCGCCGCCGAAGGCGTTCGGCGCGGCGTCGAACATCTTCGTCGCAGTGCCGAGCTCGACATGAACCTCGATGCCGAGCACCGGGTCGAAGCTCTTCACGACCTCGTCGTAGTCCATGAGCCCACTCATCACTGCTCCTCCCAGCTCGCGGCCGGGCAAGAGGCCGCGACCTCGTCGCTCAGGGCTTCGACGAGCCCGGCGACCTCGTACATGATCTGATCGCCGCGCGCCGGCGCGAGGATCTGGAAACCGATCGGGAGCCCCTCCGAGCTCAGCGCGTTCGGCACGCTCATCGCCGGCACGCCCGCGAGGTTCGCCGGGATGGTCGCGACGTCGTTGAGGTACATCGCCATCGGGTCGTCGATCTTCTCGCCGAACTTGAAGGCCGTCGTCGGGGCCGTCGGGGAGACGAGCACGTCGACCTCGGAGAAGACCCGGTCGAAGTCGCGCTGAATGAGGGTCCGGACCTTCTGCGCACTCCCGTAATACGCGTCGTAGTAGCCGGCCGACAGGACGTGCGTTCCCAGGATGATCCGGCGCTTCACCTCATCGCCGAATCCGGCCTCACGGGTCGCGGCCATGACCGAAGCGGCCGTCACCGGGCCCTCGGAGGGTTCGACGCGGATCCCGTAGCGCATGCCGTCGAAGCGCGCGAGATTGGAGGACACCTCGGCGGGCATGATGAGGTAGTAGGCCGCGAGCGCGTAGTCGAAGCTCGGGCACGAGACCTCGACGACGTCAGCGCCCGCCTCCCGCAGGGCCTCGACCGTCGCAGTGAAGGCTGCGAGAACCTCCTCCTGATAGCCCTCTCCCGACAGCTCCTTGACGACGCCGACCCTGAGTCCCTCAATGCGCTTCTCACCGGCCACGGCCTCAACGGCGGCGCGCAGCGGCGGGACCGGCTCGTCGAGCGAGGTCGAATCGAGGGGGTCGTGCCCTCCGATGAGCTCCGTGAGCGCCGCCGCGTCGGCGACGGTCCGGGTCACGGGGCCGATCTGGTCGAGGGAGGAGGCCATGGCGACGAGGCCGTAACGCGAAACCGCGCCATACGTCGGCTTCGCCCCGACCGTTCCCGTGACGGACCCGGGCTGGCGGATCGAGCCGCCCGTATCCGAACCGAGGGCGAGGGGAACCATGAAGGAGGCGACCGCGGCGGCGCTGCCACCGCCCGAACCGCCGGGGATCCTCTCGACATCCCACGGGTTGAGCGTCGGACCGAAAGCGGAGTGCTCGGTCGAAGAGCCCATCGCGAACTCGTCCATATTCGTCTTTCCGACGATCGGCAGGCCCGCGGCGTGGATCTTCTTCACGACCGTCGCGTCGTAGGGCGGACGCCACCCTCCGAGGATCTTCGAGGCGCAGGTCGTCGGCATCCCGCGGGTCACCATGTTGTCCTTGAGGGCGATCGGCACGCCGGCGAGCGGATGGAGGTCCTCTCCGGCGGCGCGCTTGGCGTCGACTTCGGCGGCGGTCGCGAGCGCGCCCTCGCGGTCGACGTGGAGGAAGGCGTTGATCCTCGGGTTGATCGCCTCGATCCGGTCGAGGCAGGCCGTCGTGAGCTCGATCGAGGTGATCTCGCCAGAGGCGAGCATGTCGGCGAGCTCAAGGGCGGACTTCTTGAGCAGCTCGTTCATCATTCCTCCCCGAGGATCTGCGGGACGAGGAACATGCCCTCGTCGGAGGCGGGCGCCTGGGAGAGCACCTCTTCACGGTCGAGGGTCTCGGTGACGACGTCCTCTCTCCACACGTTCGTCAGCGGGATCGGGTGCGAAGTCGCCGGGATGTCCGGGGTCGCGACCTCGGAGACCTTGGCGACCGAGTCGGCGATGACGTCGAGCTCGCCGGCGAAGCGCTCGATCTCCTCAGGAGTCAATGCGATATGGGCCAGCGCCGCGACGCGGGCGACCTCGTCAGTACTGATGCGTGACATGCTCCGCATCCTAGTCCGTGCCGAACTCCCCACGATGCCCCCTCCCGCCCGCGGGCGCGCCTCCACGCGCCGCGAAGTCCTCCTCTCCCCCGTATCCTTGGGCGCATGAGCACGAGCCGCCCTGATCGCCGCAGGACCGACGCCTGGACCATCGCGAAACGGGCCGGCATCGCTTTCCTCCTCGCTCAGGCGACCGCCGTCGTCGCCGTCCACACGATCGACCGCATGCGCAAACAGCGCGTCCCCGGCGGCCGACACGGCTTCCCGACGCTCGCACCCGAGGACACGCCGGTCGCCCGCTCTGAGGTGAGGACCTACACGGAGGGTCATTCCCTCTACGCGGACATGCTCGAGGCGATCCGTCAGGCGAAGGACCACGTCTATTTCGAGACCTTCATTTGGCGTTCGGACGAATGGGGGCAGCGTTTCAAGGACGCGCTCATCGACGCGGCGCATCGGGGCGTCGACGTGTATTGCGTCTACGACGGTTTCGGCGTCCTCAACCAGGATCCGCGCTTCTTCGTCTTCCCGAAGATGTCGCACTTGTGGGTGAGGCGCTTCCCGGCTGTCCGTTCCGGCCTCTTCACCCTCAATCTCCGCAATACCGGCCAGGACCACCGCAAGATCCTCGTCGTCGACTCCGAGGTCGGATTCGTCGGCGGGTACAACATCGGCGACCCCTTCGCCGATGAGTGGCGCGATACCCATGTGCGGGTGACCGGCGACGCCGTGTGGGAGCTCGATAACGGCTTCACGGACTTCTGGAACGACTACAAGCCCGCGCGGGCGCCCCGCCTTCCCGACATGGGCGCGCGCAAATGGGACGCGGAGATCACCGCGTCGTTCAATCAGCCCCAGCGCTTCCTCTACCCCATTCGCGGGATGTACATCGATGCGATCGACCGGGCGACGGATCGTGTCCTCATCACGACCGCGTATTTCATCCCGGACAAGGAGGTCCTCCAGGCCCTCGTCGATGCCGCGCGCCGCGGCGTGACGGTCCGCGTCCTCATCCCCGAGTACTCCAACCATATTCTCGCCGACTGGGTCGCCCGGCCGTATTACGGGACGCTCCTGCGCGAGGGGATCGAGATCTGGCTGTACCAGCACGCGATGGTTCACTCGAAGACGATGACCGTTGACGGCAAGTGGTCGACGGTCGGCACGGCGAACATCGACAGGCTTTCAATGCGAGGAAATCACGAGGTGAACATGCAGTTCTTCTCGACCGGGCTCGCCGAGCGCATGGAGGAGATCTTCGCGAATGACCTCACGACGGCGCGCCGCCTGACGATTGAAGAGTGGGAGGGTCGCACTCTGCTCACGAGAGTCACCGAGCATCTCCTCCATCCCTTCGAGTTTGTCGTCTAGCCTCCCCCCCCGCTTCCCCCTCCTCCCCTCGCCGAGAGCATTACCTCTGGGCCGCGAAAGCATTACCCCTCAGGCGCGAAAGCATTACCTGGGAGGCGCGAAAGCACTACCGGCAACACTCTCGACGGCAAGCGGTAATGCTCTCGCGAGCGGAAGGTAATGCTCTCGACGGCGGGAGGTAATGCTCTCGCGGGGGGTGAACGGGAGATCAGCCTGCGTCAGTGTCGGGATCTGCAAGACCGAGGGCGGCGAGGCCCCCATCGAGGAGTTCCTGGAAACGTGTCTCGTCAATGACGGGCACGCCGAGGGCCTCGGCTTTCGTCGCCTTCGAACCGGCGCCGGGTCCCGCGACGACGAGGTCGGTCTTCTTCGAAACAGAGCCCGTCGCGCGGCCGCCCCGCTTGACGATCGCCTCCTTCGCGGACTCGCGGTCGTAGCCGGGCATCGCGCCTGAAACGACGATCGAAAGGCCCTCGAGCACATTCGACACCGCCTCGGTCGGCTCGTCCTCCATCGAGACCCCCGCCCTTGCCCACGCATCGATGAGCTCGCGGTGCCAGTCGACCTCGAACCACTCGACGAGGGAGGCGCCGATCGTCGGACCGACGCCCTCGACGGCGGAGAGCTCCTCGACGCTCGCGGCGCGCAGGGCGTCCATCGACGTGAAGGCCTCAGCGAGCGCCCGCGCGGCCGTCGGGCCGACGTGCCGGATCGAGAGCGCGACGAGGATCCTCGCGAGGGGACTCGCCTTCGCCTTCTCGAGCTCGGCGAGCATGTCGAGCGTCGACTTTGAGGGCTGGGAGTCCACTGGGACGAAAGCCGGGCCCGTCTTGCGGGTTGACCGCTTGAAGGCCTTCGTCCAGAAGAAGCGGAACTGCATCCAATCCCCCGTGGGCGCACCCTCGGATACGGCCGGGCGCCACACGAAGACCTCTCGGAGATCCTTAGCCGACAGGTTGAAAAGCTCGGCCTCGCGGGCGAGGACGGGAGTCTGCGCGGGCGGGAGGAGCGCCTCTGCCGCCGCAAGCTGATCGGCCGGTGCGAGGTGATCGACATCGGTAAGACGCAGGTGGGTCCCGTC
>CAZJTN010000038.1:0-10411 GCA_964548945.1 uncultured Schaalia sp. | reverse complement strand
CCCGCCCTCGGCGATCGAGGCGAGGACCTCGACCTCGGTGCCGGGGGCCGCGCGGAGGAGCTCGGCGGAGAGCTTCGCGCTCCCCTTCGAGGTGAAGGGGGCGACGGTCGAGACCGCGACGGTGCCGGCGAGCACGCCCTTGCGGAGGCGGAGGAAGAGCGCACCGCACTCGTCCTCGGGTTCGAGGGCGACGAGGAGGACGCGACCCGCCTTCTCGACCTGCGCGTAGGTGACGCCGAGGCCGGAGCCGGCGACGCGCGAGGCGAGGAAGGAGCGCTCCTCCTCGGAGGCGACGCGCGAACGGAAGTCGATCGAGTCGGAGCCGACGACGCTGCGCGCGAACTTGCCCCACGCCCAGGCGTCCTCGAAGGAGAGGCGCCCGCCGGGGAGGAAGCCGACCTCGCCATTGGCGGATTCGAGGCCCGCGCGGACCCGGTCGAGGGCGTCGGACCACGAGGTCGGGACGAGTTCACCGTCGACGCGCACGAGCGGGTGCTCGAGGCGGGATTCCTTGTCCCATTCGAAGGCGAAGCGGTCCTTGTCGGTGATCCACTCCTCGTTGACCTCCGGCTCATTGCCCGCCATGCGGCGGACGACCTCGCCGCGCCGGATGTCGACGCGGATCGCCGAGCCCGAGGCGTCGTGCTCGGTGACCGAGGCCGTGGAGACGAGGTCGAAGGGGCGGGCGCGGAAGCGGTAGGAGGAGGCGGTGAGCGCGCCGACCGGGCAGATCTGGATGATGTTGCCCGAGAAGTAGGAGGCGAAGGCACGTCCCGACTGGTCGCGCTCGCTGAGCTCGAGCTCGCCCTCGTTCACCGAGCCGATGATCCCGGCGGCGCCGTAGGGGCCGGAGATTCCCGCCGTTTCGAGCGACTTCGCCTTCGGGTCGTGGTAGTCGAGGGTCGAGGTGTCGAAGCCCCCGATCTGCTCGGCCATGAAGTAGTGGTCGTCGGTCGGCGCGGTGCCGCCGCCGCGGCCCTGGAGGTCGATGAAGACGTCGCCGGAGATCTCCTTGCCGAAGCGGACGCAGCGCTGGCAGAGGATGCAGCGGTCGCGGTCGAGGAGGATCTGGCTGGTGAGGCGCAGCGGCTTGCGGTAGGTCCGCTTCGCGTCGGCGAAGCGGGAGGACTGCCGGCCGTTCGTCATCGCCTGGTTCTGCAGGGGGCACTCGCCGCCCTTGTCGCAGATCGGGCAGTCGAGCGGGTGGTTGATGAGGAGGAACTCCATGACGCCGCGCTGGGCGCGATCGGCGACCTCGGAGGTGAACTGGGTCTTCACGACCATGCCGGGGGTGACCGTCTGCGCGCAGGCGGGCTGCGGCTTGGGCATGAAGCGGATCTCGCCGGTGTTGCGGTCGGGCATGCCGACCTCGACGAGGCACTGGCGGCACGCGGCCACCGGCTTGAGGAGCGGGTGGTCGCAGAAGCGCGGGATGCGGATCCCGAGCTGCTCGGCGGCTCTGATGACGAGCGTGCCCTGGGGGACGCTCACCTGGACGTCGTCGATGGTGACCTCGACCATGG
The DNA here is from genome assembly GCA_964548945.1 of uncultured Schaalia sp. Classification (GTDB taxonomy): domain Bacteria; phylum Actinomycetota; class Actinomycetes; order Actinomycetales; family Actinomycetaceae; genus Pauljensenia. Next base: position 8,888 of record CAZJTN010000038.1, on the reverse strand, counting down.
TGGGAGCGTCGCTCATCGGACACCTCCTCGCGCGTAGACGGCGGATGCCTCGTAGGGGAAGAGCTCGCGGGCCGGGGTGTGAAGACCCGCCTCGAACTCCTCGCGGAAGTTCTTGATGCCGGACATGATCGGCGTCGCCGCTGCGTCGCCGAGCGGGCAGAAGGAGCGGCCCGCGATGTTGTGGGCGATCTCGTCGAGGAGGTCGACGTCGCCGGGCAGGCCCTCGCCCTTCTCGAGTCGGAGCATGATCTGCTTGATCCAGTAGGTCCCCTCGCGGCAGGGGGTGCACTTGCCGCAGGATTCGTGCTGGTAGAACTCGGCCCAGCGGGCGATGACGCGGACGACGGAGGTCGTCTCGTCGAAGACCTGGAGGGCGCGGGTCGCGAGCATCGAGCCCTGGCCGGCGACCGACTCGTAGTCGAGCGGGGTGTCGAGCTGCTCGGGGGTGAAGAGCGGGGTCGAGGAGCCGCCCGGAGTCCAGAACTTCAGGCTGTGGCCCTCGCGGATGCCGCCGGCCATGTCGATGAGCTCGCGCATCGTGATGCCGAAGGGCGCTTCGAACTGGCCGGGGTTCTTCACGTGGCCGGAGAGGGAGAAGATGCCGTGGCCCTTCGACTTCTCCGTGCCCATCGAGGCGTACCACTCGGCCGAGTTGCGGAAGATGCCGGTGACCTGGCAGACCGACTCGACGTTGTTGATGACCGTCGGACGCGCGTAGAGGCCCTCGACGGCCGGGAAGGGAGGTTTGATGCGCGGGTGGCCCCGGTAGCCCTCGAGGGAGTCGAGGAGCGCGGATTCCTCGCCGCAGATGTAGGCGCCGGCACCGGCGTGGGCCGTGATCCGCAGATCGCCGAGGAGGCCGGCCTCGGTCGCCTCCGAGATCGCCGCGAGGAGGCGGCGGTAGACGTGGACGACCTCGCCGCGCAGGTAGATGAAGGCGTGGTGGCAGTTGATCGCCCGGCTCGTGATCGCGACGCCCTCGACGAGGATGTGCGGGTTCGCCATGATCGTCGGGATGTCCTTGCAGGTGCCCGGCTCGGACTCGTCGGCGTTGACGACGAGGTAGCGGGGCAGTCCGTCGTCCGGGGGGAGGAAGGACCACTTGAGGCCGGTCGGGAAGCCCGCGCCGCCGCGGCCGCGCAGGCCGGAGTTCTTCACCTCGGTGACGATGTCGGCCGCCTCCATGGTGTTCGCCCGCTTGAGGCCCTCGTATCCGCCCCGCTTGAGGTAGGACTCGAGGGTCCAGGAGCGCTCCTCGCCCCAGCCGTTCGTCACGATCGGGGTGAGGGGGCCGGGTGCTGCGAATGTCGTCATTCCTGCTCGCCTCCCTTGGCGTCGTCGCCCTCGACGGCGACCGGTTCGGTCCATCCCTTCTCGGCGGCGAGGCGCCGACCGAGGAGGGTGGCGTCGCCGGCTGAGGGGCCCTCGTGCTCGTGCCCGTCGAGGAAGCCGGCGAGGGTGTGCTCGACCTCCTTGAAGGTCGGCGCGACATCGGCGCCGCGGGTCGGGTGGACGGGACGGCCGGCCTCGAGGTCCTCGATGAGGGCGAGGGCCGACTCGGGGGTCTGATTGTCGAAGAACTCCCAGTTCACCATGACGACCGGCGCGTAATCGCAGGCCGCGTTGCATTCGACGCGTTCGAGCGTGATCCGGCCGGATTCGCTCGTCTCGTCCGAGCCGACGCCGAGGCGCTCGGAGACGGCCTCCCAGATGTCGTCGCCGCCCATGACCGCGCAGAGCGCGTTCGTGCACACGCCGACGAGGTAGTCGCCCGTGGGGTGGCGCTTGTACTGCGTGTAGAAGGTCGCGACCGCGCTCACCTCGGCGCGCGAGACCCCGAGGATCTCGGCGATGAGGGCGATGCCGTCGGGGCTCACGTAGCCGTCCTCGGACTGGACGAGGTGGAGCATCGGGAGCATCGCGGAGCGGGAGTGCCCGCTCGGATAGCGGGCGATGATCTCAGCCGATTCGGCCCGAAGGCGGGCCTCTGCTTCCTGCGTGTAACTCATCGGTCGACGCCTCCAAGGACCGGGTCGATGGCGGCCAGTGAGACGACGACGTCGGCCAGCTGGCCGCCCTCGGTCATCATGGCCAGGGACTGAAGATTCGCGAAGGAGGGATCGCGGAAGTGCGCGCGGAAGGGGCGGGTGCCGCCATCGGAGACGAGGTGGACGCCGAGGATGCCCTTGGCGTGCTCGATCGTCTGGTAGACCTGGCCGGCGGGGACCTTGAAGCCCTCGGTGACGAGCTTGAAGTGGTGGATGAGGGACTCCATCGAGGTGCCCATGATCTCGGAGATGTGCTCGAGGGAGTTGCCTTGGCCGTCGGTGGCGACCGAGAGGCGGGCGGGCCAGGCGATCTCCGGATCGGCGACCATGACGGGCGCGCCCTCGCACTGCTCGAGGCGCTCGAGCACCTGGTAGATGATGCGCAGCGACTGGTAGCACTCGTCGAAGCGGACCATCGTGCGGTTGTAGACGTCGGACTTGTCGCGGACCGGAATGTCGAACTCGAAATCCTCGTAGCCGCAGTAGGGCTGCGACTTGCGCAGGTCGAGGGGCAGGCCCGCGGCGCGCACGCCCGGGCCCGTCGTGCCGAGCGCCATGAGGGCGGACAGCGGCATGATCGCGACGTCGCAGAGGCGCTTCTTGAAGATCGGGTTCTCCTTCGTGATGTCCTCGAGCTCGCCGATGTCGCGGCGGGTCTTGGGAAGGAGTTCGCGGATGTAGTCGACGGTGCCCTCGCCGATGTCCTGGGCGACGCCGCCCGGGCGGATGTACGCGTGGTTCATCCGCAGGCCCGTGATGCGTTCGAAGATCCGCAGGATCTCCTCGCGGCCGCGGAAGGCGATCGTCATGAGGGTCGTCGCGCCCATCTCGTTGCCGGTCGAGCCGATGGCGACGAGGTGGGAGGCGATGCGGTTGAGCTCCATCATGAGGACGCGGATGAGGCTCGCGCGCTCGGGGACCTCGTCGGTGATGCCGAGGAGCTTCTCGACGGCGAGGCAGTAGGCGACCTCCTGGAAGAAGGGGGCGACGTAGTCCATGCGCGTGCACAGGGTCGTGCCCTGGGTCCACGTGCGGTACTCCATCGTCTTCTCGATGCCGGTGTGGAGGTAGCCGGTGTCGACGCGGGTCTCCCGGACGGTTTCGCCGTCGAGCTCGAGGATGAGGCGGAGGACGCCGTGCGTCGAGGGGTGGACGGGGCCGAGGTTGACGACGATGCGCTCGGAGGAGATCTTCTCGATCTCGTTGAGGACGTCGGCCCAATCGCCGCCCTGGGCGAGGACCTCGGGGATCTCGTCGGTGTCGAGGGGCGCGCCGGAGGCGGCGGCGTGGAACTTCGGGGTGCTCATCAGTTGTACGACCTCCGCGTGTCGGCGGGCGGAACGGTGGCGCCCTTGTATTCGACGGGAACGCCGCCGAGCGGGTAGTCCTTGCGCTGGGGGTGCCCGACCCAGTCGTCGGGCAGCGCGGTGCGGGTGAGGGAGGGGTGCCCGTCGAAGACGATGCCGATGAGATCCCAGGTCTCGCGCTCCTGCCAGTCGTTGGCGGGGTAGACGGGGACGATCGTCGGGATGTGCGGATCGGAGTCGGGGCAGGTGACCTCGAGGCGGAGGATCCGGTTGTAGGTGATCGACATCAGGGGGTAGATCGCGTGGAGCTCGCGGCCCGCGTCCGCCGGGTAGTGGGCGCCGTTCGTGCCCAGGCACATCTCGAAGCGGAGGTCCGGGTCGTCGCGGAGGTACTTCGCGACGCGGGCGATGTGCTCGCGGGCGATGAAGATCGTCAGCTCGTCGCGGTCGACGACGACCTTCTCGATGACGCTGTGCGGGTCGAGGCCGTCGGCGGCGATGAGCTCGTCGAGGACGTCGACGACGGTGTCGAACCAGCCTCCGTAGGGGCGCGGGGAGGCGCCGGGGAGGAAGGTCTCGGTGACGAGTCCGCCGAAGCCGCTCGTGTCGGGGAAGAGCCCCTGGCGGCGGGTGAGGAGTTCGGGGGCCTCGAAGGCCCTGCGGGCGAGGGGGGCGGGCGCCTCGCCGCCGGTGGTCTCGAGCTCGTCGCTCATGCGAGGAGTCCCTTCATCTGGTGGGTCGGGGTGGCCGCGAGGGCGGCCTGCTCGGCCTTGCGCGCGATCTCGCGGCGGTGGACGCCGAGGGGCTCCTTGCCGATCTGCTCGCGCAGGGTGAGGATCGCGTGGATGAGGGCCTCGGGGCGGGGCGGGCATCCGGGGAGGTAGACGTCGACGGGGACGATGTGGTCGCAGCCCTGGACGACGGCGTAGTTGTTGAACATGCCGCCCGAGGAGGCGCAGGCGCCCATCGAGATCACCCACTTCGGCTCGGGCATCGAGTCGTAGACGCGGCGGATGACGGGGGCCATCTTGTGGGAGACGCGGCCGGAGACGATCATGAGGTCGGAGTGGCGCGGGGAGGCGCGGAAGACCTCGAGGCCGAAGCGCGACATGTCGAATCGCGGGGTGCCGGCGGCCATCATCTCGATCGCGCAGCAGGCGAGGCCCATGGTGACGGGCCACTGGCTGTGCTTGCGCGCGAGGCCGAGGACCTTCTCGACGCTCGTGAGCGCGACGCCGGCGGGCAGGCTCTCTTCAATACCCATTGGTATTCCTTCCAGTCCCTCAGTAATCCAGTCCGCCGCGACGCCACTCGTACGCGTAGGGCACGGTGATGAGCGCGATGAAGGTGAGCATCGCGATGAGCCCGAAGAGGCCGAGCTGGTCGAAGCTCACGGCCCACGGGTACATGAAGACGACCTCGATGTCGAAGATGATGAAGGTCATCGCGACGAGGTAGTAGCGCACGGGGAAGCGCCCCTCGTGGAGGTGCGCGGAGGTCGGCTCGATGCCGCACTCGTAGTTCTCCGCCTTCGTCTTCGACTTCTTCGTCGGTCCGAGGATGGCGGACGCACCCAGACCGCCGAATGCGAGCACGAGCGCCGCCGCCGCCATGATGAGCAGCGGGAAATAGGGATTCGTCATCGTTCCTCCAAGGATCGATCGGAGTGCGTGCCGTTCATGCGGACGGCACCAGATGTGTGAGCGTCGTGATGAGGCGATCGTCGAGGTCGCCCCCCGTGCGTTCGTACCCGTCAGACAGGAGCTTGTGGACGAAGGTCATGAGGCGGGGGATCGGCAGGCCCTTGGTCGTGCACAGGCGCATGATCCGCGGGTTCTCGATGAGGGCGACGAAGATCCGCCCGAGCTGGTAGTAGCCGCCGTATTCCTCGGAGAGGAGCTCGGGGTATTCGCTCATCGCCCGGTCGGCGCCCGCCCTGTCGGAGCGCGAGAGCGCCTGGGCGAGGCAGGAGGCGGCGAATCGTCCGGCTTTGAGGGCGGGGGCGATGCCTTCGCCGTTGAAGGGCGAGACCATGCCGCCGGCGTCGCCGACGAGGACGAGGCCGGAGACGTAGTGGGGCGTGCGGTTGAAGCTCATGGGGAGGGCCGCCGAGCGGAGCGGGCCGATCTGGTTCTCGGCGGTGAAGCCCCATTCCTCGGGGACGTTCGCCATCCACTGCTCGAAGACCTTCTTGTAGGGCAGGGAGGTCGCGTTCGCGGTGGAGGAGACCGAACCGAGGCCGACGTTGACGATGCCCTCGCCCATGGGGAAGATCCAGCCGTATCCGGGCAGGAGGTCGGATTCGCCGGGCGCCCCGGCCCAGAGCTCGAGGTGGGACTCCATGAAGTCCTCGTCCCCACGGGGCGAGCGGAAGTAGGCGCGGGCGGCGACGCCGAGGGGGCGCGTCGTCTTCTTCTCGACGCCGAGGGAGGTGGCGAGGCGCGCGGCCACTCCCCCGCAGTCGGCGACGAACTTCGCGCGGACCTCGAGGAGCCTCGCCTCGGGGCCCTTGCCGATCCGCGCGGTGGCGCCGATGACGCGGCCGGTGGCGTCCTGGAGGGCGCCGATGACGGTCGCCCCTTCGATGAGGCGGGCGCCGGCGGCGACGGCGTGGGAGATGAGCTCGTGGTCGAGGGCCGTGCGGGCGCGGGTCATCCCGTAGCCGGGGAGGGACTTCTGGTCGGGCCAGTCGAGTTCGATGGTGTGGCCGCCGCCGATGACGCGCAGGCCCCGGTTGCGGGTCCAGCCGGTGGTGTCCAGGCCCATGAGGACGAGTTCGTGGACGGCCGCGGGGGTGAGGCCGTCGCCGCAGATCTTGTCGCGGGGGAACTCGGCTTTTTCGAGGACGAGGACGTCGACGCCGAGTCGGGCGAGGTGGTAGGCGGTGGAGGCGCCTGCGGGTCCTGCGCCGACGACGAGCACATCGGCCGTCATCTCGCCCGGCAGGTCATCGACCACGTGTTGTCCTCCCCCGTTTCCGCGCACTGCGGAGCCGCACCCCGTATCGGAGCGCGTCGGTGTCACCGCAGGACGATTCGACTCATCAGCGTAACCCCTTGGCGCTCGAGCCGGTCCCGGGTCGCTCGAATCCCGAATTCAGGCCGTTCCCAGGTGAATGAGGGGGTCCCCCGAGGACGGGAATTTGGTGACGATTCAGGTTCTTTATTCGCTCTCCGGAGGTTCCGAAGCGGGACTAAAGACCCGGAGCCGGACGGGGGTCCGACTCCGGGAGCGATCAGGGAAGGGGCTTGACGGCCCGGTGGAGGGCGGCGATCCCGCCCGTGAGGTTCCGGTACTCGACCTCGGACCAGCCGTTCGCCGCGATGAGCCGCCCGACGGCCTCCTGCCCGGGCCAGTCCCGGATCGACTCGATGAGGTAGTCGTAGGCGACGTCATTCGAGGAGAGGAGCCCCGCGAGGGTCGGCATGACGGTCGACTGGTAGAACTCGTAGAGGCCCCGGAAGACCCGATTCGGCGGCGTCGAGAACTCGCAGACGACGAGGCGGCCGCGAGGCCGGACGACGCGCGCCATCTCCCGGAGCGCCCGAGCCGGGTCGGGAATGTTCCTCAGGCCCCAGGAGATCGTCACGGCATCGAAGGAGGCCTCCTCGAAGTGGAGGTCGAGCGCATCGCCCTGGACGAATTCGATGTCCGGATGGCGCCGACGCCCGACCTCGATCATCCCTTCGGACAGGTCGCAGGCGACGACCTCGGCCCCCGCTTGTGCGAGGACCGCGGAGGAGGCGCCCGTGCCGGCCGCGAGGTCGAGGATCCGTTCGCCGGGGCGCGGATCGACGGCCTTGCGCAGCGCCGCCATCCACACGTGGTCCATGCCGCCGGTCATGAGGGCGTCCATGAGGTCGTAGCGCTCGGCGACGCCGTCGAACATCGAGGCGATGTCCCGCGTCGACTTCGTGAGATCGGCGCGCATCCCGGAGTGGGTCCCGTTCTTCATGGGGACCATCCTCGCACGTCCGGCGCTCCCCCGTTCCCCGCCCCCGCAGGGGGGAAGGGCCCACCCCCGCCCCCTCCCCGGGGCAGCGAGGATCACGCCGCCCACGCCGCGGCCCCTCCCGACCCCCGAGTAGACTGTCCGCCATGTGTGTCGACTCCCCGCGGATTCCGCGCCTGAGCGCGCGCGTCTCCTCCCTTTCGGGAACGCCCTGGGAGTCGGTCCCCCTCCTCGACCTCCTCCCCTCCGACGCCCCGCCCTTCGCCTGGCTCGGATTCCGCCAGTCGATGGTCGGCTGGGGATCGGCGGCCCGATGGTCCGGCTCCGGTCCGCGCGCCATCGACGAGGCCGCCGCCTGGTGGGACCGGGTCCGCGTCGCCGCATCCGTCGACGCCCCTGAGGGCGCCCCGAGCCTCCCTCTCGCCTTCGGCTCCTTCGCCTTCGCCGTCGACACCCCCGGCCTCCTCGAGGTGCCCGGCGTCCTCGTCCTCGACACCCCCGAGGGCCGATGGGCGATCACCGCCGCCGAGGGCGGGGCCCCCGATCCGCTCCTCGCGCTCGCCGAGGCGCCGCGCGCACGCGCGCACACCCCCGAGGGCCTGCGCACCGAGGTCGGGCGGATGACTCAGGCGGAGTGGAGCGCCTCCGTCGAGGAGATGATCGGGCGCCTCCGCGCCGGCGAAGCCTCGAAGGCCGTCATGGCGCGCGACATGCTCGTGAGGGCCGACACCCCGATCGACCCGCGCCACCTCCTCGCCCGCCTCGACGCCCTCTACCCGGCGACCTGGCGCTTCGCCGTCGACGGCCTCATCGGCGCGACCCCCGAGATGCTCGGGAGCGCTGCGGGCGGGCGCCTGCGCTCGCGCGTTCTCGCGGGCACGACTCCGGCGGGCACGGGACGCGAGCTCCTCGCCTCGGCGAAGAACCTCCGCGAGCACGCCCTCGCCGTCGAGTCGGTGACGAGCGCCCTCGCGCCGCTCGTCGACTCCCTCGAGGCGCCCGACTCGCCGTTCGTCCTCGACCTCCCGAACGTCTCCCACCTCGCGAGCGACGTCGACGCGGTCCTCGGCGGCCTCCCCCTCCTCGGCGCGATCTCCGCCCTCCACCCGACGGCGGCGGTGTGCGGAACCCCGCGCGAGGAGGCGCGGGCCCTCCTCGCCGAGCTCGAACGGACCGAGCGCGGCCGCTACTCCGGCCCGGTCGGGTGGATCGACGCCGCCGGGGAGGGCGAGTTCGGCATCGCGCTGCGCTGCGGGCTCCTCGAGGACGGCGGCCGCGCCCTCCGCGTCTTCGCGGGCGGCGGGATCATGCCGGATTCCGACCCCGCTGAGGAGCTCGCGGAGACGCGCCGCAAGATGGCGCCCCTCCTCGACGCCCTCGGCGTCGACTAGACCCCGGGGCGCGCCGCGCCGGGAGCGGTTCTCATCGACCGGGCGCTCCATCGCGCATGCGGGCGGGCCCGGGCCTCAGATGCGCACGGGCGCCGCGGATCGGAGGAGTGCACCGATGAGCGGGGCCGGGTCGGGTTGCGCGGGGGGATACGCTCAGCCCTGAGGGGTGCTGAGCGGCGCCGGGACCTCG
>CAZJTN010000037.1:0-10924 GCA_964548945.1 uncultured Schaalia sp. | reverse complement strand
GGCGGACAGGTAATGCTCTCGCGGGAGGGGGACGAGGGCGGGGACGGAGTCAGTCTGTTCCGGCGGCACCCGCCGAGGGGGAGTCCTCCGCGGGCTGCGGCTCCTCGCTCGGCGTCGACAACTCCACGGGCGGCGGCTCCTCGCTCGACTGCGACTCCTCCACTGACGGCGGCTCCTCCGCAGCCGGCGACTCCTCGGCTGATTTCGACGCCTGCGCGGAGGGCGCGTGCTCGGCGGAGGCCTCAGCCGCCGTCGTCTCGACTGCCTCGCCCTCGACGATGTCCGTCCGCTCGATCTCGATCGTGAGCTTCGCGAGCGGAGCGCCGATCGCCGCGGCCGTCCCCGCGACGAGGGCGGCGAAGGGGTTCCACAGGACGGCAGCCGCTCCGACCGCGGCGCCGAGGTTCATCGGGATCGAGGCGAGCTCATTGCCTCGCTCGTCCTTGAGGACGATCCTGCGGACCGATCCGTCGGCGATGAGCTTCTTCACCGTGTCGGCGAGCTCGCTGCCGAGGATCTGGATCCTCTCGTAGTAGGTGCGCGAATCGGCCATCTCCTCATCCTTCCGCCGTGGCGCCCGCCAAGGGGGCCCTCGAGTCCACGATATGCGCGCCGCCGCTCGCGGGCATCGGGGAATTCCCGGACTCGCGCGCCCCGCCCCGTCCTCGTGCGCGCAGGGGGATCGCGGCGGCGACGGGCAGCGCCCGACCCCGCTACCCTGGAAGGGTGCCACGCCTCGTCCGCCCAGCCCCCTTCCCCCCGCGTCTCGTCCGCGCCGCAGGGTCCGTGGTCTGGCGCTTCACCGACCCAGGGCGCCGGCCCGTCCCCGGGGAGCCCATCGATCCGCGGGACCTCGAGGTCCTCATGGTCCACCGGCCCCGCTACCGGGACTGGTCCTGGCCGAAGGGGAAGTCCGAGGCGAATGAGCCGATCCTCACCGCCGCCGTCCGCGAGGTCGAGGAGGAGACCGGCCTGCCCGTCGCCCTCGGCGCTCCCCTGACGACCCAGCGCTACCGCCTCGGCTCGGGTCAGACGAAGGAAGTCCGCTACTGGGTCGGCACCGTCCTTCCCGACAGCCCCCTCGGTCCAGCCGCGGCCCCCCTGCGCACGAGGACGCCCGTTCGCCCGGCGCCCAGCTCCGAGATCGACCAGACCCGCTGGGCCGGCCCCGAGCGCGCCGAGAAGATGCTCACCCGCCGGGGCGACCGCCGACTCCTCTCCGAGGTCGTGAGCCGCGCGCAGGAGGGCGCCCTCGTCACGTCGACGATCGCGATCGTCCGCCACGGCAAGGCCCTCTCCCGATCCGCATGGCCCGAGGACGAGGAGACCCGCCCGCTCACGAGGCTCGGGGCGCGCCAGGCCGTCGACCTCATCGACATCCTCTCCGCCCTCGGCGTCGAGGCGGCCCTCTCCTCCCCCTGGCGGCGCTGCGTGCAGACACTCTCCCCCTGGGCCGATCTCGGCGGCGTCGAGATCGGCGTCCGCGACGAGCTCACCGAATGGGCCGTCGAGGAGTGCCCCGAGGGGGCCCTCGGCGTCGTCGCCGGGCTCCTCGACGCCCCCGCCGCGCCCAGCGCCCTGTGCGTCCATCGTCCGACGATCCCGCTCCTCGTCGACCCCCTGCGCGCCATCGCCCCCTCCGCCCTCCTGCGCTCCTTCCCCGCGGAGAACCCGTGGCTCGGGACCGCCGACCTCCTCGTCGCCCACGTGTCGCGCGCTTCGGGCGCGCCCGCCCTCCTCGCCCTCGAACGGCACGGGACGAGGACGAAGGCGATCCTCGGCGTCGACTGAGGCCCTCGGGCGCCGCGCTGGCGAGCCGCTGTCCCGGCGAGAGGGCACCCTCTCCGATCGGCGGAGCCGAGCCCCGCCGTGAGCCGTATCACGGCTCCGTTCACCTTCCGTTCACCCAGCGCAGGGGATCGCGTCAACTCCGCTCCCTATCGTCGCTTCTCGCCGGGGTCGTCCGGCACCGATGATTCGCCGCCCACAGGAGGCGGCAGAACGGAATGAACGCACATGTCGCTTCCCATCAGCTTCACCCGGCTCGGCGCCCTCGCCGGCGCGGCCGTGCTCATGACCTCGCTCGCCGCCTGCGGTTCCTCCGACTCCACCGACTCGCAGTCCGACGCGAGCGCCTCGACCGAGACCTCGACCGAGGCGAGCGCTCTTGCCGGCAACCTCGCCGGCGCCGGCGCCTCCTCGCAGGAATCCGCCATGGAGGCGTGGAAGGCCGGCTTCGCCGCGATCCAGCCCGATGTCGCGGTCTCCTACGACGCGGTCGGCTCCGGTGCGGGCATCACCCAGTTCACCGACGGCCAGGTCCTCTGGGCCGGCTCGGACGCCCCGCTCGAGGGCGAGGAGATCGACGCCGCGAACGCCCGCTGCGGCGCCCCCGCGTGGGACCTCCCCGTCTACATCTCCCCGGTCGCCGTCATCTTCAACCTCGAGGGAGTCGACTCCCTCAACCTCGACGCCGCGACCATCGCGAAGATCTTCACCGGTGAGATCACGAAGTGGAACGACCCGGCGATCGCCGAGGCCAACCCGGAGGTCACCCTCCCCGACCTCGCGATCACCCCCGTCCACCGCTCCGACAAGTCGGGCACGACGGAGAACTTCACCGACTACCTCCACGAGGCGGCCCCCGAGGTCTGGACCTACGATCCGGCGAAGGAATGGCCGATCGAGGGCGGAGAGTCCGGCGACAAGACCGCCGGCGTCGTCCAGGCCGTCACCGACGGCGCGGGCGCCATCGGCTACGCCGACGCCTCCCAGGCCGGCGCCCTCGGCACCGTCGCCCTCGCCGCCGCCGATGGCAGCTTCGTCTCCTTCTCCAACGAAACCGCCGCCGCGGCCGCCGACAACGCCTCCCTCGTCGAGGGGCGCGAGCCGAACGACATCGCCCTCAAGGTCAACCGCGTCCCCGAGACGAACAACGCCTACCCGCTCGTCCTCGTCTCCTACTCGATCGTCTGCTCGACCTACGCCGATGCGAACGAAGCCGCCCTCGTCAAGGCCTTCGTCGGCTACCAGGTCTCCGCGGAGGGCCAGCAGATGGCCGCCGACAACGCCGGCTCCGCTCCGCTCTCGGCCGACATGACCGCCAAGGTCCAGGCCGCGCTCGACGCGATCCAGTGACCCGAGGGTCCCGCCGGGCCGAGCGCCCGGCGGGACCCCGACGCATCTTTCCTTCCGCCCCCAAGGGAACGCATTCATGAAGAGCACTGGCAAGGCCGGGAACCTGGTCTTCAAGTCCGTGTCCACGGCCGCCGCCGTCATCATCCTCGCGACGCTCGCCGCAGTCGCCGCCTTCCTCATCCTCGAGGCCTGGCCCGCGATCTCCGACACCGCCGCGACCTTCAAGATCCAAGGATCGCCCGAGCCCGTGTCGATCTGGAAGTTCACCCTTCCGCAGATCTTCGGCACCGTCCTCGCCGCAGCGATCGCGATGATCATCGCCGTCCCCGTCTCGGTCGGGATCGCCCTGTTCATCAGCCACTACGCGCCGCGCACACTCTCCCAGGTCCTCGGCTACCTCGTCGACCTCCTCGCGGCCATCCCCTCGGTCGTCTACGGCCTCTGGGGCGCGATGTGGCTCATCCCCCTCCTCAAGCCGGTGTGGTCCTGGCTCAACGCCCACATGGGATGGTTCCCGCTCTTCGCCGGCGAGGCCTCGCCGACCGGCCGCGTCATCGCCTCCGCGTCGCTCATCCTCGCCGTCATGATCCTCCCGATCATCACCTCGGTCTCGCGCGAGGTCTTCCTCAAGACCCCGCCCCTCCACGAGGAGGCCGCCCTCGCGCTGGGCGCCACCCGCTGGGAAATGGTCCGCATGGCCGTCCTCCCCTTCGGGCGCTCGGGCATCGTCTCCGCCTCGATGCTCGGCCTGGGCCGCGCCCTCGGTGAGACCATGGCCGTCGTCATGGTCCTCTCCGTCGGCTCCTCCTACTCCTTCCACATCCTCGAGGCGGGCAAGCACTCGACGATCGCGGCGAACATCGCCCTCCAGTTCCCCGAGGCGACCGGGATCAACCGCTCCGCCCTCATCGCGACCGGTCTCGCCCTCTTCGCCATCACCCTCGTCGTCAACTCGATCGCCCGCTGGATCGTCGCGCGCAGGGCCGAGTTCTCAGGAGCCAACTGATGACCACCCCCGCACCGCGCACCGCCTCCTCGGCGAACCTCTTCGCCTCGGCCGATCCGGGCTGGGACCGCAGGCGCGCCTTCACGGACAAGCTCGCCTGGGTCGGCGTCTCCTTCGCCTTCCTCCTCGCGATGATCCCGCTCGTCTCGCTCATCTGGACGGTCCTGTCGAAGGGCTACCTCCGTCTGACGCCCGCCTTCCTCACGACGGACATGGTCGGCGTCTTCGGCGGCCTCGTGAAGGGCGGCATCGCCCACGCGATCGTCGGCACCCTCCTCGTCACCCTCCTCGCGACGCTCATCTCCGCGCCCATCGGCGTCTTCACGGCGATCTACCTCGTCGAGTACGGCCAGGGCAACAAGCTCGCAAAGGCGACGACCTTCTTCGTCGACGTCATGACCGGCATCCCCTCGATCGTCGCGGGCCTCTTCTCCGCGGCCCTCTTCACGATCGTCGTCGGCTCGGGGTACCGGGCGGGGATCATGGGCGCAGTCGCCCTCTCCGTCCTCATGATCCCGACGGTCGTCCGCTCGAGCGAGGAGATGCTCCGCCTCGTCCCCAATGAGCTCCGCGAAGCCTCCTACGCCCTCGGCGTCCCCAAATGGAAAACGATCGTCAAAGTCGTCCTCCGGACCTCCGCCGCGGGCCTCACGACCTCGATCATGCTCGCGATCGCCCGCGTCATCGGCGAAACCGCCCCCCTCCTCATCACCGTCGGCTTCATCGAGAAGATGAACGCGAACCCCTTCGACGGGCGCATGACGACCCTTCCCGTCTACATCTACCGCCAGTACTCCCAGGGCGCGGCGACCTGCCGCGCAGGCGCCGAGAACTGCGTGACGACGATCAACGAGGAGCGGGCATGGGCGGCGGCCCTCGTCCTCATCCTCCTCGTCATGATCCTCAACGTCATCGCCCGCCTCATCGCGAAGGCCTTCGCCCCCAAGGGCGAGCGCTGACGGCCCCGACCACCCCACCCCGCCCCCAGACCCCAAGGATCGAATCCCCATGACGACCCTCCTCGACATCAAGCACGAGAAGATCTTCTACGGCGACTTCCTCGCCGTCGACGACGTCTCCGTCCAGATCCCCGCCCGTGCGATCACCGCCCTCATCGGCCCCTCCGGCTGCGGGAAGTCGACCTTCCTCCGCACCCTCAACCGCATGCACGAGGCGATCCCCGGCGCCCGCGTCGAGGGCGAGGTCCTCCTCGAGGGCCAGGACATCTACGCGAAGGACGTCGACCCCGTCCAGGTCCGCAGGCACGTCGGCATGGTCTTCCAGCGCCCCAACCCCTTCCCGACGATGTCGATCGCCGAGAACGTCCTCGCGGGCGTCACCCTCAACTCGCGCAAGCTCAAGAAGTCGGACGCCGACGAACTCGTCGAGGAATCCCTGCGGGGGGCGAATCTGTGGAACGAGGTGAAGGACCGCCTCGACAAGCCCGGCTCCTCCCTGTCGGGCGGCCAGCAGCAGCGCCTGTGCATCGCCCGCGCGATCGCCGTCCGCCCCGCCGTCCTCCTCATGGACGAGCCCTGCTCCGCCCTCGACCCGATCTCGACCCTCGCGATCGAGGACCTCATGAACGAGCTCAAGGACGAGTACACGATCGTCATCGTCACGCACAACATGCAGCAGGCCGCGAGGGTCTCCCAGAAGACCGGCTTCTTCAACCTCGAGGCCGCCGGCAAGCCCGGGACGCTCGTCGAGTTCGACGACACCGAAACGATCTTCTCCCACCCGGCCGTGAAGGCGACGGAGGACTACATCTCCGGCCGCTTCGGCTGACCCCACAACGTCCCGGGGGCGGGACGAAACGGAGGGGGTCGGGCCCATCGGGTCCGACCCCCTCCGCCTTATCCGAGCTGCGCCTTCGGACGGGGGAGCCGCCCTACAATCCGGAGCCCTTCACCGAGGAGCTGAGCGTCTGCGCATCGAGGGCGTGGACGAGGCAGACGATCGTCCGATCGCCCTCGGCCCACGAGCTCTGGGTCGGGGTGAGCCATGTGACGTCGAGCGAGGAGGAGATGTAGGGGGCGCCGACGTAGTCCTCGAAGGAGTCGACGCAGCCCTGCTCCGCTTGGGAGGCGAGGACGGCGGCACCCGGGAACTCGGCGTCCTTCGCCTTCGGGGTCGTCTCGACGAGGGCGGAAACCTCCGCCTCATGGGCGGAGTCGCAGGAGGCGGTCTCCACCGTCACGGCCTCGGAACCCGTCGGGAGCTGCAGGCAGTCGCCGACACTGAGGCCGAGCGCCGAGGAGTTCGTGCACGCCGACAGCGCGAGGGCCCCGAGGGCGAGGAGGCCCGCGCCGAGGGGGCGGGCGCCCCGAGGGGAGCGACCCCGCCCGGACGCGGCTCCGCCCTCGTCCGGGCGGCCGAAGACGCGCAGGAGGGGACGAGGGCGGGAGCGGGGGCCGCGACTCCTCATAGGAGGACGACGATGCCGTGGACGAGGAAGAACATCACGGCCGCGACGCCCGCGGCCGCCGGCAGGGTGAGGAACCAGCCGCCGACGATGTTCCCCGCGACTCCCCATCGGACCGCGGAGAAGCGCTTCGTCGCGCCGACGCCGAGGATCGCCGAGGTGATCGTGTGCGTCGTCGAGATGGGCGCGTGGAGGACGAAGGCCGAGAGGTAGAGGACGGTCGCCGCCACGGACTCGGCGACGAAGCCGCGCGCAGGGTCGAGGTCGATGATCTTGCGGCCGAGGGTCCGCATGATCCTCCAACCGCCCGAGTACGTGCCGAGGGAGATCGCCGTCGCCGCCGCGAGCTTCACCCACAGCGGGACCGTCATGTCCCCGGTCACCGGATCGAAGATGTTGTGGTGCTCGCCGTAACCGCCCGCGACGAGCGCCATGACGATGACGCCCATCGTCTTCTGCGCGTCCTGGAGGCCGTGCCCGAGCGCCATCGCCGCCGCCGAGATCGTCTGGAGGATCCGGAAGCGGCGCATCGTCTTGTGGTAGGGGAGGTTGCGCAGCGCGACCATGAGGAGGCGCATGAGGAGGTAGCCGACGACGAATCCGACGAGCGGCGAAGCGAACATCGGGATGATGACGTGGTCGAGGATGCCCATCCACTGGACGCGCGTCGAGGAGGCGAGGCCCGCGCCGACGAGGCCGCCGATGAGGGCGTGCGAGGAGGAGGAGGGGAGCCCGAACCACCAGGTGATGAGATTCCACACGACCGCGCCGATGAGCGCCGCGAGGACGATGACGAGGCCCTCGCGCTGCATCGCGACATCGGTCGAGGAGGTGAGGCGGGAGATGTCGATGATCCCCTTGCCGATGGTCTTGGCGACCTCGGTCCCGAGGAGGGCGCCGATGACGTTCATCACCGCCGCCCCGAGGAGCGCCACCCTCGGGGTCAGCGCCCGGGTCGACACGGAGGTCGCGATCGCGTTCGCCGCGTCGTGGAATCCGTTCGTGAAGTCGAAGCCGAGGGCGATGACGATGACGAGGACGACGAGGATGAGATTGAGGTCCACGGCCTCAGGACTCCTTCACCGCGATCGTCTCGATCCCGTTGGCGAGATCCTCGAAGGCGTCCGAGGCCCGCTCGAGCACCTCGATGAGGTCCTTGAGCTTGATGACGGTGATCGGATCGAGCTGCGAGTCGAAGAGCGCGGTGAGCGTCCGGCGGTAGGTGAGGTCGCCTTCGTTCTCGAGGCGATTGATCTCCACCCAGTAGTCGCGCAGGTCGAGCGGGGACTTCAGGCCCGGGATCGACTGGGCCGTCTGATCCGCGCAGCGCTGGAGGATGTCGATCTGGTCGGCGAGGAGCGTTGCGACCGGCTCGGGGATCTCGCCGATGTCGTACATGACGAAGAGGTCGCCGGCCTCGTCGATGAGGTCCATGCAGTCGTCGAGGTTCGCGCTCAGGCGCCCGAGGTCCTCACGGTCGAAGGGGGTGACGAAGGTCTGATTGACGAGACGGGCGATCTGGTGATTGATCTCGTCAGCCGCATGTTCGACCTCGTGGAGCTGGTCCCGGATCGCGATCCGTTCGGGGACCGAGGCTCCGAGGATCGAGGCGAGGAGCGTCGCCCCGGACACGAGGTGAGAGGCCTGCTGAGAGAAGAGATCGAAGAAGGACGGGCCGTCTCCGGCCTTGCGGAATCCCACGATATTCCTCCTGGAAGGTGAAGAGCGCGTAACAGCGCGGTTACAGACTAGGGCACGATTCCGCTCCCTCGGGCGCCCCTGGTCCCCCGATGAGGGTGAATGCGCGATCTGTGACCCCTTGCACAGCTTCTGTGAACAGTTCCACTGGAACTGCGGGACCATTCGCCCGCGCGATTTGTCGCACGATCGGGGATGATGGAACACGTAGATCAGGGGCGTGACCGCGCTCCGGAATACCGAGTGCCTCAGGAGGCAAAATGTCCGTGACCGAACAGGATGTGCGCGCAGCCGCTCCGTCCAACGCTCCCGAAGACGTCCTCGCGTGGGTCGCCGAGATCGCAGCGCTGACGACGCCTGACGCCATCGAGTTCTCCGATGGTTCGCAGGAGGAATGGGACCGCCTCACCTCCCTCATGGTGGAGACCGGGATGTTCACCAAGCTCAACGAGGAGAAGCGCCCGAACTCCTTCCTCGCCCGCTCCCTCCCCTCGGATGTCGCGCGCGTCGAGTCCCGCACCTTCATCTGCTCGGAGAAGGAGGAGGACGCCGGCCCGACGAACCACTGGGCCGATCCGGCCGAGATGAAGGCCATCCTCAAGGAGAAGTTCACCGGCACCATGGCCGGCCGCACGATGTACGTCATCCCCTTCTCCATGGGCCCCCTCGGCGGCCCGATCTCCCAGCTCGGCATCGAGATCACCGACTCGCCCTACGTCGTGTGCAACATGCGCATCATGACCCGCATGGGCAAGGCCGCGATGGACCTCATCGCCGAGGGCAAGCCCTGGGTTCCCGCCGTCCACTCCGTCGGCGCCCCGCTCGCCGAGGGTCAGGCCGACACCACCTGGCCCTGCAACGAGGAGAAGTACATCACCCACTTCCCCGAGACGAACGAGATCTGGTCCTTCGGCTCCGGATACGGCGGCAACGCCCTCCTCGGCAAGAAGTGCTTCGCCCTGCGCATCGCCTCGACGATGGCCCGCCGCGACGGCTGGATGGCCGAGCACATGCTCATCCTCCGCCTCACCCGCGAGGAGACCGGCCAGCAGTTCCACGTCACCGCGGCCTTCCCCTCGGCCTGCGGCAAGACGAACCTCGCCATGCTCCAGCCCACGATCCCCGGCTACAAGGTCGAGACCGTCGGCGACGACATCGCGTGGATGCGCCCGGGCCCCGACGGCCGCCTGTACGCGATCAACCCCGAGGCCGGCTTCTTCGGCGTCGCCCCGGGCACCTCGTACGAGACGAACCCGATGGCCATGGACACCATGCGCGCCAACTCGATCTTCACCAACGTCGCGCTCACCGATGACGGCGACGTCTGGTGGGAGGGCATCGACGGCGAGGTCCCCGCGCACCTCATCGACTGGCACGGCAAGGACTGGACCCCCGAGTCCGGCGAGAAGGCCGCCCACCCGAACAGCCGCTTCACCGTTCCGGCCGCGCAGTGCCCGATCATCTGCGAGGACTGGGAGGCCCCCCAGGGCGTCGCGGTCGACGCGATCCTCTTCGGCGGCCGCCGCGCGACGAACGTCCCGCTCGTCGCCGAGCAGTACGAGGCCGCCCACGGCGTCTTCATCGGCGCCTCCGTCGCCTCCGAGGTCACCGCGGCCGCGACCGACGTCAAGGCCGGCTCGCTCCGCCACGACCCCTTCGCCATGCTCCCCTTCTGCGGCTACCACATGGCCGACTACTGGGGCCACTGGCTCGAGATGCAGGCCGAGCTCGGCGACAAGTTCCCGAAGGTCTACCAGGTCAACTGGTTCCGCAAGGACGAGAACGGCAAGTTCATGTGGCCGGGCTACGGCGACAACTCGCGCGTTCTCGACTGGATCGTCCGCCGCGCCGCGGGCGAGGTCGAGGCGATCGACGGCGTGACCGGCCGCTACCCGAAGTTCGAGGACTTCAACCTCGACGGCCTCGACATCGACGAGACCGTGTGGGCCAAGCTCTTCGAGATCGATCTCGATGCCTGGGCCGCTGAGATGGACGACACCGAGGAGTACTTCGCCCAGTTCGGCGACAAGCTCCCGGCCGCGATCACCGAGCAGCTCGGCAAGTTCCGCGAGCGCATCGCCGCCGCGCGCGCCTGAGCCTCATGAGCGCCCTGAGGGCGTGAGCTCGAGGAGGGGGCGAGGATCTTCGGATCCTCGCCCCCTCCTGCGTCCGAGCAGGCGGGCGGGAGCGTCGAGGGCGCACCGTCGCCGCTCGCCCCGTGAGGACGCCGCGCCCGCGTGCCTCCGCGCCCTCGCCCGTCTGGGACCGCGGTCCCGGAAAGGCCGAGCCGGGCCGCCCCGGAGCGCGCCCGCGTCCGTCAAGCGAGCCGGAGCGCGCGGACGGATTCTCGAGCGGGGCCGCCGTGCCGCTAGGCTGGTGACGTGAAGGTTCTCCTCGTTGGGAATGGCGGGCGCGAGCACGCGCTCGGCCGCGCGCTCATCCGCACCTCCGATCCGAAGGATCCCGTCGAGCTCGTCGTCCAGGCGGGCAACCCCGGCCTCGAGCCGCTCGGCGATTCCTTCGTCACCGACCCCCTCGACCCGGACGCCGTCGTCGCCCGGGCGAAATCCCAGAAGGTCGACCTCGTCGTCGTCGGCCCCGAAGCGCCCCTCAGATCGGAAGAGCACACGTCTGAACTCCAGTCACCGCTCATTATC
>CAZJTN010000036.1:0-11536 GCA_964548945.1 uncultured Schaalia sp. | reverse complement strand
GTCGAACTCGGCGATCGAGGGATCGGAGAAGGTGACGGTCCAGGCCCCGGCCTCGGCCGCGTCGACGTCGAGGATGAGATCGCGCTTGATCGGGAGGCCGACCTGGCCGCCGTCGATCGACTCGGGGGTCTTGACGATGGTGAGGCGGCCCTCGGACTGGGCGGCGTTCGCGGCGGCGACGGTCGACTGCGCGGCCTGGGCGGCGGACTCCTCGGCGTCAGCGGACGCGTTCGAGGAGCAGCCGGCCAGGGCGAGGGCGGCGACGGCCGCGAGGGACAGGACGGAGGTGAAGGATCGCTTAATCACGGGGGATAGTCTACTCACATTTCCTGCACGTACCCTCCAGGGCCTCAGTCCCTCTCATCCCCGGGCGCCCGCCCGGCTCGCGTTCGCGGCTCGACGCGCGACAATGACAAGAGCCCTCAGAGCCCGTGGACGAAAGGAATGACGATGCCCTCACTCGACGAACGAGACACCGCCCCCATCGAGAACGAGACGATCGCCGTGCAGCTCGCGCACCGGACGATCCGCGCCTTCACCGAGGACGCGCTGAGCGCCGATGAGCTCACCTCCCTCTTCGAGGTCGCCCGCCACACCGCGAGCTCCTCCTTCCTCCAGCAGACGACGATCCTGCGCATCACGGACCCGGCCGTCCGCGAGGAACTCCACCTCGCCTCCGGTCAGCCCTACGTCGGCGGGGATCGCGGCGAGCTCCTCGTCTTCGTCGCCGACCAGCACCGGAATTCGCGGATCCGCGCCGAGGGCGGCCTCGACGCCGCGCCGCTGAGGACGATGAACCTCCTCATCACGGCGCTCCACGACGCCCTCCTCGCCGCGCAGAACCTCGTCGTCGCGGCGGAGTCGATGGGACTGGGCACCTGCTACCTCGGCTCGATCCTCTCCGACCCCCGACGGGTCATCCGCGCCCTCGGCCTGCCCGAACTCACCTTCCCCGTCCTCGGCCTCCTCATCGGGCACCCCGCCCAATCGCCCCAGTACAAGCCGCGGCTCCCCCTCGACGTCCTCGTCGCAGAGAACTCCTACCCGAGGGTCGACTCCTACACCGAGCTCCTCGCCGACTACGACGAGATCCTCCAGGAGTACTACGACCTGCGCGACACCTCGAAGCGGGTCGAGTCCTTCACGACCCTCGTGCGGACGAAGGTCGGCGCGGGCGGCGCGCACGTCTCCCCGATCCTCGAGGTCCTCCGCGAGCAGGGCTTCACCCTCGACTGAGGGCGTGCGCCGGAAACGCGGGCGGCCCCGCCTACGATGGGGTCATGCCCGCCTCCCCCGGCTTCCCGAGCTACGTCTTCATCGAGCGCCACAGCGCGAACGCCGCCGTCCTCCACCCCTTCCCGGAGCACGAGGTCGACTCCGTGCGCGCCGCGCTCGCCGACGCGGGCTTCGAGATCGCGATCCTCGGCTCGGGCGACCCCGTCCGGGGGGAGGGCCTCTACTTCGCCGACGAGCCCTTCGGGGATGAGCTCCTCGGACGCCTCGCGGACGCCCTCACGCTCCGCGGGATCGGCGCCTACGCCTACGCCCTCCTCGAGGACTCCCTCGGCCCCGAGGCCGGATCGATCTCCCTCTTCTCGCGCGTCGGCTCGGCCTTCCCGCGCGAGGGGCGCCGCATCCTCCTCACCCACATGTGGGTCGGCGAGGTCGCGGGGGCGCGCACCGCGTCGACGTGGTTCTTCGGATCCCCTGACGACCTCGAAGAGGCCGACATCCTCCTCTCCTCACGATTCACGACAGAACCCGTCCGCGACCCCCAGGGCATGGCGGCCATCGAGATCCGCCACGAGGAAGTGACCAAGGGCCTCGCGAGCCCGATGGAACTCATGGACGCGATCTTCGCGATCCTCGGCGCTTCGGGCTTCGAAGGCCCCGCCTTCTGCACGGATGCGGGCTCCCGATGAGCGCCGCGGATGCGCCCGTCCTCGTCTCGGCCTGCCTCGCAGGAGAGCCCTGCCGCTGGGACGGCCGGGCGAGAAGCGACCGGCGTGTCCGCGCGATGGTCGACGAGGGACGCGCGATCCCCGTCTGCGCCGAAGTCCTCGGCGGCCTCGCCGTCCCGCGGCCCCCGGCCGAGATCGTCGGCGGAACGGGCTCCGATGTCCTCGACGGCACCGCCCGGGTCCTCAGCACCGAAGGTGAGGACCTCAGCGGCGCCTTCATCGAGGGCGCCCGACGGGTCGCAGAGCGGGCGGAAGCGGCCGGGGCGCGCCTCGCGATCCTCCACGACCGCAGCCCCTCTTGCGGGTGCGCGCGCATCCACGACGGGAGCTTCTCCGGTCGGCTCATCGCAGGCGAGGGCGTCCTCGCCGCCCTCCTCCGCTCCCGCGGACTCCTCGTCCTCGATCCGGATGCCGCGCTCGGCGCCGACGAGGACAGGGGAAAGGCCGTCGGCGCCGAGACTAAGGCCTAGCGGATCGCCTCCATCACCCTCACGCCGTCGAGGACCGGGAGGTAGGGGAGCGGATCGACTCCGACCTCCAGGACGTAGTCGGTGAGCTGGTCGCGGACGACCCGCCGCAGATCCTCCGGGCTCCACGGTTTCGCGATGTAATGGTCGAGCCCCGCCTCGTTGAGGGCCCGGATCGTGTCGTCCTGGTCGGCCTGCCCGGTGACGAGGACGGTCCTCGTCGACGAGAAGCGCGGATCCGAGACGAGCTCGACGAGGAAATCGACGCCCGACCGCCCGGGGAGGCGATGGTCGGACAGGACGAGGGCGAGCTCATCCCCATCGGAGACGAGCTCCTCGACCGCCTCCCAGGCGTCGTCGGCGTCCTCGGCGATCTCGAGGCGGACCTTCCCCCAGAAGTCCTCGAGGTCGCGCTCGAGCGCCTCGCGGACATCGGCCTCGTCCTCGAGGGACAGGATCGTGAGAGTCATCGTTTCTCCTCCGGTCGGATCGATGGGTCGGTGAGGGCGGGGAGGCGGACGGACATCGTCGTCGCCCCGGGGACGGAATCGACGCGCATCTCGCCCCCGTGATCGGAGACGATCGAGCGGACGATCGACATCCCCATCCCGAGGCCGAAGCGCACGCGCCCCGCCTTCGTCGTGAAATGCGGTTCGAAGATCTTCTCAATGATCTCGGCGGGGATCCCCGGCCCGTTGTCCGAGATCGTCACGAGGACGCACTCGCCCTCATCCGCCAGGCGGATGACGATGCGCGCAGGCTCCTCACCTCGCGCCGGCGCGCACGCCTGCCCGGCGGCCGCACGCGCCTCGAGGTCCTCACGCTCATCGTCGATCGCCTCCGCGGCGTTGACGAGAAGATTCGTCCACACCTGCTGGAGCTTCGAAGGATGCCCGAGCACCGGACGCGCCGCTGCGCCCTCGCGGACGATCTCGATCCCCCGCATCCGGTACGCGGTGAGCCGGATGACGTCGTCGATCCCGGCGGCGACGTCGACGGCCTGAAGGTCGGCGGCATCCGGACGCGCATAGCCCTTGAGGGAACGGGTGAGGTCGACGACCCGTTCCGAGGCGGCGAGGACGGACCTCAAGGAGGAGCCGATGCGCGCGCCGGACTCGAGGATGTCGAGCTCGGCGGGGCTCGCGTCACGGAGCTCGCGCGCGCGCAGCGGGTCGACGACCCCCGCGAGGACGAGTCGGCGCGCGAGCCTGCGGTCGCCCCCGAGCTCGGGGAGGAGCGTCTTCGCGAGCTCGCGCTCCTCGGAGGTCGAACGCGAGGGCGCATCGCGGGCATCGAGCATCGCCCGGCGCGCGGGCGCGAGGCCGGGCGTGGCGGAGAGGACCCGGTCGACGTCCTCGCCGAGGTGCTCCGCCGCCCGCGCGAGGGCCGTCACCGGGTTGTTGAGCTCGTGGGCGATGCCCGCCGAGAGCTCGCCGAGCATCGCGAAACGCGCCTTCTCCACGAGTTCGGCGCGCGTATGACGCAGATCCTCCAGGGCCGTCTCGAGGGCCTCGCGCTGGGCCTCGAGGTCCGCGGCGAGCATCGCGTTCTCGAGGTGGAGGTCCTCGGCGCGCATGAGACGCCGGGTGAGGGACTGGATCGCGAGGGCCGCGAGCGGCGTCGCGAGGGTCGGCTCCTCGAGGAGGGCGATCTCGAGCTGCTCATGGGTGAGGCGCACGACCCTCGTCGGGGTCGTCGTCACCGCCGTGAAGAAGGCGTTCTCGCTCCTCGCGAGGGAGACGAGGCCGATGAGCGGGCCCGAGGTCGCGTGGTGGGCGAGGACCTCTCCGCGGAGCGAATCCCGATGGAGGGAGACCCTCCCGTCGAGGACGAGATGGACGGCCCCGACCGGCTCCCCCTGAGTCGCGAGCTCGGTGCCCGCCGGGACGATGAGGCGCGGACGGCGCCCGAGGACCCGTTCGACCCCCTCGAGGAGACGGCGGACGACCTCGCCCTCGGGAAGGTCGAGCCCTTTGAGGAGGGGGCCGCGCACGGCGATCTCGGGCGCCGGGCCGATGATCCCGATGATCTGCTCGGGAGCGCGCCCGTCGGCGCGCAGATGACGGACCATCGCCGAATAGGCCTGGCCGGCGAGGATCTCGACCCGCCAGGGGACCGTGAGCACGGAGGCGAGCCTCCCGCTCGTCGTCGCGCGCGCGAGGTCGGAGTGCGTCGGCTCGTCGGTGATGACGAGCCAGCGCGTCGGCGCGAGGATCGGCGAGGCGTCCATGAGGTCGAGGGTCGCGTCGATGTCGGCGACCTCCGAGGTGATGATCCCGAGGGCGACATGGTCATCGGGGCGCAGCGTCGAGTCGTAGTGGCGCAGGTCCTCGGGGCCGTCGATCCGATCGAGGCAGAGCCCGGGGAAGGCTCCGGCCATGTCGGCGGTGAGGGAGCGGGCGAATCCGCGGGAATCATCGCCGATGACGAGGACGTGGATCGAGGCGCCCGGGCGGTGCCCCCCGATGAGGGCGTTCGCCCGCTCCCAGGCATCGGCGGCTCGCCCGGTGCCCGCCTGCGCGGGCCCGGGGGCGCTGATGCCGCTGCGCTCCACCTCAGATCACCCCGAGCGGTCCCCAGGTGAGCGGCGCGACGAAGGCGAGGAGGAGGACGCCGACGACGCCGACGACCGCGCCGACGATCACCATCTCGCGAGTCGGGGTCGTCCCCGTCGAGTAGGCGATCGCGTTCGGCGGGGTCGAGATCGGCAGGCACATGCCGAGCGAGCAGCCCAGGGCGAGGACGATCGCGATCTCGGCGGCCGGCGTCGAGATCGTCATCGCGAGGCCCATGCCCATGGGGACGAGAAGGTTCGCCGAGGCCGAGTGCGAGATGACATTCGAGGTCACCCACCCGACGAGGGCGAGGGTGAGGATGAGGAGGATCGTCGGGATCGCCTCCCAGCGGATCGATCCGAGGAGCCAGGCGTCCAGGCCCGTCGATCCGACACCCGAGCCGAGGGCGATGCCGCCGGCGACGAGCCAGAGGACCGGCCAGTCGAGGGCGCGAAGATCATCCCCGCCCATCACCTTCGTCACCATGAGGGCGACGACGGGGAGGAAGCCGACGATGTTCGAGGAGACCCCGTGAAGCGATTCGGTCATCCACAGGAGGATCGTGAGGATCGAGACGACGTAGAAGATCTTCGCGTTGCGCGAGGTGTCGAAGGTCGCCGAGGTGTCGATCTCGAAGTGGGCGTCCTTGGGGACGTAGCGCCACGAGATGAAGAGCCAGGACACCGCGAGGGTGATGAGCATGAGCGGGACTGCGGCGAGCATCCACTCGAAGAAGGTCACCGCGATGCCCGCGGTCTGCAGGGCGCCGAGGGCGATCGCGTTCGGGGGCGTCCCGACGGGGGTTCCCATGCCGCCGACATTCGCCGCGACCGGGATCGACAGGGCGATGCCCGTGCGCGCACGCCCCTCGGGCAGGGCCATGATCACCGGCATCATCACCGCGAACATCGTCGCGGTCGTCGCCGTGTTCGACATGAACATCGACATGAGGGCCGTGATGAGCATGACGCCCATGACGGTGAGGCGCGGCTTGCCGAGGAAGGGCTTGAGGAGGACCGCGGAGAGGGCGCGGTCGACCTTGTACTTCGCGGCGCCGTCCGCGAGCATGAAGCCGCCGAGGAAGAGGATGATCACGGGATTCGCGAGCGCGCCGAAGAAGCTCGTGTAGGCGGGCGCGTCCTCGCCGACCGCGAGGAGGGCGTGATCGGAGACGAGGAGGACCTCGAGGAAGATCACGAGGGCCGCGGTCGCGGCGAGGGGGATCGCCTCGGTCACCCATAGGAGGATCGCGGCGAGGAAGATCCCGAACATCCGCGAGCCCTCGACGCCGAGGCCGGGGAGCTGGACGAAGAGGAAGACGAGGACGGCGAGCGCCGCGCCGATCTGCCCGACGAGCTTGGCCGGGCTGAGGCCCGACGCCCCCTTCGGCTTCTTCTGCCGCGTCGACATGTTCTGGGCGGAGCGGGGGTTCACCTGGAGTGCGGGCCGGTGGGAGCGTGCCATGGATCGAGACCTCATTGTCCGAAGAGACGGTGCTCCGCCCAGGGTATGCCGCGAGCGCCCGGCCCCGCGGGTGAACGCCGCTCCCTTCCCCCGGGTGAAGGCCCTCGTCGGGGCGCATCTGGGACCCAGGGCCCAGGTCCGGAGCGCGCCCGGGCCCGCAGCCTCCGACGCCTCCGAGCGCCCGCCCCGCCCGTCCCCTTTCCCGGCGCGACGACGCCGGGGCCTTCAGGGCACACTTGAGGGCATGACGCGCCGACGGACTGCACTCGGACCCGTGGAGGTCGCGACCGCCGGCATTCTCACCGGCCTCGCGGTCGCCCTCGGCCTCCTCGCCTCCGTCGTCCCGGTCTTCACCCTCTTCTTCAAGGTCGGTGCGACCATCCCGGTCGCGATGGTCGCCTCCCGCGCCCGAGCGAGGGCGGGGATCGCCGCCGCGATCGTCTCCGTCCTCATGGCCGCGGCCGTCGGAGGAGTGCCGACGGCGTGGACCCTCCTCCAGACCTCGGCGGTCGGCCTCGTCGTCGGCCTGCTGCGCCGACGGGGGGCGCGGGGCCTCGGCGCGACGGCGGCGGCGCTGAGCGTCGGACTCCTCGGCGCCGGCCTCACCCTCGCCATCCTCACCCTCCTCTCCTCGGCGCGCGAGCTCGCCCTCGAGTCGACGCGCACCTCGATCACCGGCTACCTCGAGCTCATCGGGAAGTGGGCGCCCCTCGCCGGGCCCGCCTCGACGCTCAGCGGCTGGGTCGACGCCTTCATCGACGCGTGGAGGGTCTGGCTCCCCGCCTCGGCGGGCCTCGGCCTTGCTCTTCTCCTCCTCGCGGCCCACTGGCTCCTCGGGAAGGTCCTCGACCGCCTCGACTTCGCCCCCGACTGGGATCCGCTCGCCGCCTCCGCCGCCGCGCAGAGCAGCGAAGCGGAACCCGCTCCCCTCCCGATGCGCCTGCGCGGCGTCGCCTTCACCTACCCGGGATCCGAAACGGCCGCCCTCGACGGCATCGACCTCGATCTCAACGGAGGCTTCACCGTGATCCTCGGAGCGAACGGCTCGGGCAAGTCGACTCTCGCCCTCGTCCTCGCCGGGGCGGCGACGAGCTCCGGGACCGTCGAGCGCCCCGGGGGCGTCGGCCTCGGACGCCCGGGCGGCACGGCGTTCGTCGCCCAACGCTCCGAGATCCAGTTCCTCGGGGCGACCGTCGCCGAGGACCTCGTGTGGGGGCTCGACGAGGACGAGCGGGCGCGGGTCGACATCGAGGGGCTCCTCGAGCTCGTCGGCCTCAGCGGGGAGGCGTCGACTCAGACCCGGCAACTGTCGGGCGGGCGCCTCCAGCGCCTCGCCCTCGCCGGGGCGCTCGCGCGGCGCCCCGCCCTCCTCGTCTCCGACGAGTCGACCGCGATGATCGATCCCGAGGGCCGCGCCGAGCTCCTCGAGATCCTCGCCTCCCTCCCCGCCAGGGGAACGGCCGTCGTCCACATCACCCACGATCCGATCGAGGCCGAGCGGGCCGAGCGCGTCCTCCGCCTCGACGCCGGCCGCATCGTCTTCGACTCGGCCGCCCCCCTCGCCAAGCCCCGGCCCCTCGCGGCGGGAGAATCCGACGAGGCGAGCGGCCCCGCCGCCGACGCGAAGCCTTCACTCGCCGAGGCGGAGCGCGCAGAACCGGCTCCTGCTCCGACGCGGCCCACCGCTCCCGCACGGCCGCGGCCCCGCTACGGCGCCTTGCGCTCAGAAGCCGAGGAGGCGCGATTCGACCTCGGCGCGCCGGACGGCCCCTCCGGGCGGACCTCCCGCCCCGCCCTCGGCACCCCCGGCACCGCGTGGATGCCGACCGCGTCGGCCGCCGGGCGCGGGCCGCTGCCCGCACCCGCGCGCCCGATCGAGCACCTGTGGGCCGATCGCATCTCGCACGCCTACGACATCGGGACGCCGTGGGAGCACGAAGTCCTCTCGGAGGTGAGCTTCATCGTCTCCCCCGGTTCGGCGCTCCTCATCACCGGCGAGAACGGCTCCGGCAAGTCCACCCTCGCGCGGATCCTCACCGGGCTCATGTCCCCGAGCGGGGGGCGCTGCACCCTGGGCGGCGAGCCGACCCGGACGCGCGTCGGCGACATCGCCCTGTCCCGCCAGTTCGCGCGGCTCCAGCTCCAGCGGCCGAGCGTCGGCCTCGACATCCTCTCCGCCGCCGGATACGGGCCCTCGGTGGGAACGGGGCGCGGCCGACGCGGCGCGGCCCTTGACCCCGCCGGGGCCGAGCGACTCATCACCGCCGCCCTCGCCGAGGTCGGCCTCGACGCTTCCCTGTCGCGGCGCAGCGTCGATGAGCTCTCCGGCGGGCAGATGCGCCGCGTCGCCCTCGCCGGGCTCCTCGCTTCAGAACCGGCGGTCCTCGTCCTCGACGAGCCGATGGCCGGCCTCGATGAGGAGTCGCGCGCGATCCTCCTCGAGGTCCTCGCCGCGCGCAAGCGCGCCGGACTCGGCCTCGTCGTTATCTCCCACGACATCGCCGGATTTGACGCCCTTTGCGAGGAGCGGATGCGGCTCGCCGAGGGGGTCCTCGCATGAGGGCGCGACGACGGCGGAGCGTCGGGTTCACCCTGCCCCGCCCCCTCCCCGGCGACTCGATTCTCAAGCGCGTGCACGCGCAGACCCTCATCCTCGTGTGGACCGTCCTCACGACCCTCGTCCTCGTCTGGCCGACGTGGCCGACCCTCGCCGTCCTCGGCGTGGTCCTCGCGTGCGCCTCCATCCTCGGGCGCGCGGCTCCCTCGGCCGTCCCGATCCCGCCGCTGTGGTTCTGGTCCGGGGTTGTCGGCGGCCTCATCGGCGCGGCGCTCGGCGGCGGGTTCTGGATCTTCGTCCGTCTCCTCGCCGTCACGGCCGTCGTGCTCTGGGGGACCTCGCTCCTCCTGTGGACGCATTCGACCGCGGATCTCGCGCGCGGGATGCGCCGCCTCCTCGCTCCCCTCGGCCGACTCGGCGTCCCCGTGGAGGAGTGGGGCCGGATCATGGGCGTCGCCCTGAGGGCGCTGCCCGTTCTCGCTGATCAATCGCAGGCCGTCGTCGATACCGCCCGGCTCCGCATGGGCGAGCAGTGGACGAGGGCGACGCTCTCGGGCCTTGTGAGGATCGGCCTCGACGTCACGACCGCGTGCCTGTCGGCGGCCTCCCGCGCGGCGCGCGACACCGGCAGGGCGATGTCGATGCGCGGCGGGCTCGAGGCCCTTGACGACTCCCGAGTCCGGCTCGGCGCCCCCGACCTCGTCGCCGGGATCCTCGGCGCCGCGGCCGCCGCCGCGATCGTCGCCCTCCACGTCCTCCTCTAGCCGCCGCTCGGCTTCATGCCCTCCGCGCTCAGGCGTGCGAGGGTGCGCAGCGGTGCGGGAGATCGGGGTCGCGGTCGGGCGGACGCCATTTGACGCGCCCGGGGAGAGTCCGTACCCTCTCAATGCACGCGCGAGTGGCGGAATAGGCAGACGCGCACGGTTCAGGTCCGTGTCCCAGTGATGGGGTAGGGGTTCAACTCCCCTCTCGCGCACCAGGTTTTCCCGCAGGATTCTGCGGAAAAGTCGGGGTGCCACAAGCACCTTGACGACATGGCCAACTGCATCGGGCCAGTGCAAGGGCCCGAGGTGACGGATCACCGACGATCGTCGATGCCCTCTGCGAACCGATGCCCCGTCCCCTCCCTCCTCCCCTCCCCGCCGAGAGCATTACCTCTCCGGCCCGAGAGCATTACCTGTCTCGCCCGAGAGCATTACCTGCGGCTCCGCTCAGCCGACGACTCTCTCATCTCACTCACCTCGCTCCTCGAGCAATACCCATCCCGTCATCACGCAAGCGGTGATGCTCTCGACGGGCAGAGGTAATGCTCTCGACGCACCGAGGTAATGCTCTCGACGCACCGAGGTAATGCTCTCGGCGGGCACAGGTAATGCTCTCGGCGGGGCGGGGGCAGACCGAGGCGGCATGGCACCTCCGGCCGGGCAATCGAGGAGACCCTGATCACGAGCGAGCCGACTCGCCTCCGCAATGCTGTACCGTGGAGACCGTAGGAACGCGGTTTCAATGCAGTATCTCGCAGTGCGGTGGTTGCAGGAGCTTCGGTCACTATGCCGTGTCCGATCGGATCCGGCCCACCGCCCGCAAGGGCATGCAGATTGGAAATCCCATGACCACTGGTGTCGTGAAATGGTTCAACGACGAGAAGGGCTACGGCTTCATCACCCCCGATGACGGCTCGGCCGACGTCTTCGCCCACTACTCGAACATCGTCCAGGACGGCGGCCGCCGCTCCCTCTTCGAGGACGAGAAGGTCGAGTTCGAGATCACTCAGGGCCCGAAGGGCCTCCAGGCCGATAACATCACCCGCATCGGCTGACGTTCCCGAGATCCTCGGCGCTCGCGCGCCTCGCGTCCCCCCGGCTCCGCGTCGGGGGGACGCCCCTTTCTCCCGGCGAGCGAGGACGAGGGCGGAGCGCCCCGCCCGCTGGGGAGGAAATCCCGAGTCGCATGGATGAGCAGCAGCTCCCGACCCCAACCCCTTTTCTTATTCTTTGCTCTTTATTGGCATATTCTTTTGCACTTTCGGGATCATTGAAGAATTCCGCCGATGTCATTCATGGGAGGCGGCCGAAAGTCCTGTGATGTCCGGCTCAGGCCTGGAATTCCAGCCTTCTCCCTGGTAAATTCATGCGTGCTGGAACAGGTGACGAACCGGAGCGGAAACGATTCCGGATCGAGAATGTCGAAGCGAACTGACACGCTGCTGTGCGGAGCACAGTCAGTGCTCTGCGAGCACTGACTGAGAAAGAAGAATCCCATGGCGCACATCGTCAATTCCGAACTCGCCCCCGCCACCTGGCAGAAGACCGCCGACACCGTCGCCCTCGTCGTCGTCGTCACCCTCCTCGCCACCCTCGGCATCCTCGCCGCCGTCTCGGCCTCCTCGACAGTCTCCGCCGTCATCGCCGCGCTCGTCGGCCTCACCGCGGTCCTCTTCGTCCCGGCGACCTACGCAGTCTCCCACTTCGACGAGAACTGATCGGCACCGCCCCGATCCGAAGATCCGGAGATCGGAAGAGCGTCGTGTAG
>CAZJTN010000035.1:0-12022 GCA_964548945.1 uncultured Schaalia sp. | reverse complement strand
GCCAGGCCACACGCACTCCAGACACGTGGCACACAAGACACGCCGCCTGAGACATACGTCGGATCCTCGCGAGGACTGAGCGTGGGATGCTGTCGGCATGACCGATCCGACTCCTCAGGCGTCATCGGGTTTCGTGCCCGAAGCGCGCTCCGAAGCCCTCCAGGCCGCGCACGATCGTCTCGCCCACCAGTCGCGAGTCGTTCTCCGCGTCGGCCAGATGTTCCTCGCATCCGGTGCCTCCGCCTACCGCGTCAAGGCCTCGATGGCGACGGTCGCCAAGGCCGTGGGAATCGCCGAGCACCAGGCGCAGGTCACCTACACGGAAATCATTGCGACCTCCTACGCGAATGGCACTTTCCGTACCGGACTCGCTGAACAGCGGACGATGGGCGTCAATGCCGACCGGATCGATCGCCTCAACAACTACGTCTCCTCCCTCAAGGGGAGATCCGTCCTCGTCGAGGACGTCGACCGCGCCCTTGACGAGATCGAAGCCGTCGGTCCTCTCTACGACTGGTTCCCCAACGCAGCGGCTTCGGGCATCGCCTGTGCGGCCTTCGCCTTCCTCAATGCGGGCGGATGGGTCGAGTGCTCTGCCGTGGCCGTCGCCGCCTTCTTCGGTCAGGCCCTGCGCCGTCAAATGCTCCACCGCCGGATGAACCACTTCGGAGTGTGGATGGCCTGCGGAGCCCTCGCCGCCCTCGTCTACATCCTCCTCATCGCCCCTGCGCAGCACTTCCTCGGACTCGAGCCGACTCACCAGGCGGGCTTCATCTCCGCGATGCTCTTCCTCGTCCCGGGCTTCCCCCTCGTCACGGGCATCATCGACCTCGTGAGGCACGACTTCCAGGGCGGCATCGCCCGTCTCACCTACGTCTTCATGCTCATCGTGTCGGCGGGCGTGGCAACCTGGGTCGTCTCGAGCGTCTTCCACTGGTCGGTGACACCGGAGTACTCCTACACGCTCGCGCCGTGGCTCCTCTACCTCCTCCGTGTGATCACGAGCTTCATCGCGGCCTACGGTTTCGCGATGCTCTTCAACTCGCCGATGAGGGTCGCAGCGGTTGCCGCCGGCATCGGTGCGCTCATCAATACGGGGCGCCTCGCCCTCGTCAATGAGCTCGGCGTCTCGGTTCCCGCAGCGGTCGGCCTCGCCGCCCTCGCGGCCGGCCTCCTCGCAACCTACGCATCGGGGAAAACGCGCTTCTCACGCGTCACCCTCTCCGTCCCCGCCGTCGTCATCATGATTCCCGGCGTGCCGCTCTACCGCTCGCTCACCTACCTCAATGACGGCCAGATGATCCTCGCGCTCACCTCGCTCTTCCAAGTCGTCTTCACGATCGTCGGAATCGGTATCGGCCTCGCGCTCGCCCGCATGCTCACCGACAAGAATTGGCTCACCGAGCGCCCGGCCTCGGTGCCCGCGCTTCACGACACCTACCTGGAGTGAGCCGACCGAAGCTGAAGAGGAGGGGGAAGCGGTGATCCGCTTCGCCCTCTTCGCGTATTCGAGCCGACTCGACTTCGCCCGGGGAGACCCGAATCCCTCGAGAGGGCGGGGTGCGCGGCGAAGCGGACATATGCGTGCGCCCCGTGAAGCGTGAGCGCTTCGGCGCACGCATCTGCGGCGCCGGCTGTTCGTGAACGCGTGAAGGGGACGGGGGCGCCCAGCGTGTCGGCCCTGCCGGGCAAGGCCGCGCGGGCGGGACGGCAAGCGGTGTGCGCCCTTTCCGGAGGGTGAAAAGAACGGGGCCGCTGCGCGACGCAGCGGCCCCGTGGCGGTGAAAAGGGCGTCAGCCAATACCGCCGAGGATCTGGGCGACGAGGATCTTGCCGACCATCGCGACCGGGTAGATGAGCGCGTAGCCGAGCGACACGCGCGGATCGGCATTCGTGCGGCCGTTCGCGAAGGCGAGGACCGCAGGCTGCGTCTGAGCGCCGCCGAGGAAGCCCGAAAGCTGCGTGCCCCCCATCTTGAAGAGCCAACGCATCGTGCAGTAAATGCCGACAGCCATGATCGAGGTCATGATGAAGCCGAGGATGAAGATCTTGATCCAGTCGCCCGAGGTGAAGGCGCTCGCGATCTGACCGCCCGCGTTCGCGCCCGCCTGGGCGAGGAACACGAGGAGACCGAACTCCGAGAGGACCTGGCAGGCGGTGAAGGGGAGCGCGGTGACAACCGGGCCGATGCGGCCCAGACGGCCGAAGACGAGGCCGACGATGAGCGTCCCAGCGGCCGAACCGATCGAGAAGTACTCTCCCGAGGGAGTGAGGATCGGGAGCTCGCCGATCGCGATGCCGAGGGCCATGCCGAGGCCGAGGGCGATCGGGTTGAGGTCGGAGAGGCCACGGGCCGAGTCGCCGAAGAACTTCGTGATCGCTTCCATCTTCGAGGTCGGAGCGACGACGCGGACCCGGTCACCCTGCTGAAGGACGAGTCCCGGCTCGGCGACCATGTCGACGTCGCCGCGGCGAACGCGCGAGATCGTCGCAGAGAATTGCTTCGCGAGGTCGAGATCGGCGACCGTCCGGCCGGCGACCTTCGGATCCGACACCGTCATCCTGCGGAAGTCGAGGTAGGTGCGGTCCTGCATGAGGGAGTGAGAGGAGGCGTGGCCGAGCTCGGTCGCGGCACGGGCGACGAGCTCACGCGGGCCGACGACCGTGACGAGGTCGCCCGGATCGAGGGTGTCGGACATCGAGGGGCGCGTGATCGGGCCGGTCTCGCCGCGGCGCAGGCGCGAGAAGGTCACCTTCGAACCGAGCTTCTCGTAGATGTCGCCGACGAAGGGATGATCGTCGCGCTCAACGCGGATCGTCCGGTTCGCGAGGGGCGAGGGCGCGTCACGGTCCTTCTTGCCGTAGGAGAGCGCAGCTGCCGAAGCGGCGAGCATGCCGATGACGCCGAAGAGATACGCGATCGAGTAGCCGACGGTCGCGCGGTCGAGCTGGCCGGTCGCATCGCCCGCGGCGGCGAGGGCCGGCGTGTTCGTCACGGCGCCCGCGAAGGTGCCGGAGATGAGCGCGATGTCCATGCCGAGCGCCTTGCCCACACCCAGACCGACGGCGGCCGCGACGACGTAGAGGATGACGACGGTGATGATCGGGCCGACCGCCGTCTTGAGATTGTGGAAGAAGGACGCGCCGGAGTTGATGCCGATCGCGAAGGTGAAAAGGGTGAGGCCGAGAGTGCCGAGCTGCGGGGTCACCCTCAGTTCGACGCCGTAGGACTGGGCCCAGGCCGCGAGAATGATCGCGAGGAAGAGGACCGCCGCGGCGCCGAGGCTGATTCCCTTGACCTTGACGTGGCCGAAGGCCATGCCGATGCCGATGAGGATGAAGAGGAAGAGTACTGGCTGCTCCGCCAGTAGCGCGAAAACTGTTTCCACAGTCATGGACTCCAAGTCTCGTATTGTACAGGAAACAGAGCCATTATCCGTGGGAGGCGCTCCCGGAGAGTCGGCCCATCGTCCCATGAGGCGACGTGGCGCCGCTCTCAGGGGCGGCGTCGCGCGGATCGGCGGGATCGAGACCCTCATTCGCCACTCCGGCGGTTCCGAAGTATGAGACATTCCGGGGGAGGGGCCGCCCACCGCTTACGGTTGAGACGTGCTCAACATTCTCTCGGTGGGAATCCTCGCCCAGGTCCTCGTACCCGGGCGTGCGAATCCTGCCGCGTGAACACGGATGGATCGCACGCCTCACCCCCGACGCTGGATCAGCAGCGGCTGGGGTTTTTCTTTTGGGATCCATCCACGTGACGAGAGGAGCGAGCGGTGAAGGACACTGCTCAGACCCAGACCATGACCGGGGCGCAGGCGATCGTCGCCAGCCTCGAGGCCCTCGGCGTGACCGACGTGTTCGGCATGCCCGGAGGGGCCATCCTTCCCACCTACGATCCGCTGATGGAATCGAGCCTCCACCACGTGCTCGTCCGCCATGAGCAGGGCGCCGGCCACGCGGCAGAGGGATACGCGCTCGCCACCGGCAAGGTCGGCTGCGCGATCGTCACCTCGGGCCCCGGTGCGACGAACACTCTCACCGCCATCGCCGACGCGAACATGGACTCCGTCCCGATCGTCGTCATCTCCGGACAGGTCGGCGCCTCCCTCATCGGCACCGACGCCTTCCAGGAGGCCGACATCGTCGGCGCCGCGATGCCCCTCGCGAAGCACTCCTTCCTCGTCACCGACGCCAAGGAGATCCCCTCGCGCATTGCCGAGGCCTTCGAAATCGCCGCCACCGGACGACCCGGCCCCGTCCTCGTCGACATCACGAAGTCCGCGCAGACCGCGCAGATGCAGTTCTCCTGGCCCCCCGCCCTCGACCTGCCCGGCTACAAGGTCGCCGGCAAGCCGCACAAGAAGCAGGTGCGCGCCGCCGCCGAAGCGATCCTCGCCGCCCAGGCCCCCGTCTTCTACGTCGGCGGCGGAATGATCCGCGCCGGCGCCTCTCACGCGCTCGCCGAACTCGTCGAGCTCACTGACGCTCCCGTCGTCACGACCCTCACCGCGCGCGGCGCCTTCCCCGACTCCGACCGCCACAACCTCGGCATGCCCGGCATGCACGGCACCGTCGCCGCCGTCGGCGCCCTCCAGCGCTCCGACCTCATCGTCGCCCTCGGCGCCCGCTTCGACGATCGCGTCACCGGACGCCTCGACTCCTTCGCCCCCAGGGCCCGCGTCGTCCACATCGACATCGACGCCGCAGAGATCTCGAAGAACCGCCTCGCCGACATCCCGATCGTCGGGGACCTCGCAAGCGCGCTCCCCGTCCTCGTCGACGAGATCCGCGACGGCATCGCGCGCTGCGGGAAGCAGGACCTCACCGGCTGGTGGCGTTACCTCGACCGCCTCACCGCTCGCTACCCGATGGGGTGGAGCGAACCCGAGGACGGGAAGATGGCTCCCCAGGAGGTCCTCCAGAGGCTCTCCTCGATCGCCGGTCCCGACGCGATCTACGTCACCGGCGTCGGCCAGCATCAGATGTGGGCCGCGCAGTTCATCGACTACGAAGCCCCCCGCCACTTCATCTCCTCCTCAGGACTGGGAACCATGGGATTCTGCATCCCCGCCGCAATGGGCGCCCAGGTCGGCAAACCCGACTCCGTCGTGTGGGCGATCGACGGCGACGGCTCTTTCCAGATGACGAACCAAGAGCTTGCGACCTGCACGGTCAATGGCATTCCGATCAAGGTCTGCCTCATCAATAACTCGGTCCTCGGCATGGTCCGCCAGTGGCAGTCCCTCTTCTACGGGAAGCGCTACTCGAACACGACCCTCAATCCCGAGGACGGGGAGCAGATCCCCAACTTTGAGATGCTCGCGACCGCCTATGGGATGGCGGCCCGCACCGTGAAGTCGATCGACGAGGTCGATGAGGCGATCGAGTGGGCGATGTCGATCAACGACCGGCCCGTCCTCATTGACTTCCGAGTCTCCAAGGACTCGATGGTGTGGCCGATGGTCGCCGCCGGAGTGTCGAACGACGAGATCCGATACGCCAAGGGAATGGCGCCCGACTGGGACGTGGAGGACTGAGCGATGACGCAGATGCACACCCTGTCCGTGCTCGTGGAGAACAAGCCCGGCGTCCTCACCCGGGTCGCCGCCCTTTTCGCGAGGCGCGCCTTCAACATCAAGTCCCTCGCCGTCGGCGAGACCGAGCACCCCGAAGTCTCACGCATGACGATCATCGTCCAGGCGGACGAGCAGCCCTTCGAACAGGTGACGAAGCAGCTCAATAAGCTCGTCAACGTCCTCAAGGTCGTTGAACTCGAAGCCGACGGCTCGGTGGAGCGCCGACTCCTCCTCATCAAGGTGCGCGCCGACGAATCGCGCCGCACCGGAGTCCTCCAGGTCGTCGACCTCTTCCGCGCTCACGTCGTCGACGTGCAGCCCGAGACGGTCGTCATCGAGTCGATCGGCTCGCTATCCAAGTTGGAAGCGCTCGTTACGGCCCTTGAGCCCTACGGCGTGACGGAAATCGTCCAGTCGGGCGCCGTGGCGATCGGCCGCGGGTCTCGCTCGATCACGGATCAAT
The DNA here is from genome assembly GCA_964548945.1 of uncultured Schaalia sp. Lineage (GTDB taxonomy): Bacteria > Actinomycetota > Actinomycetes > Actinomycetales > Actinomycetaceae > Pauljensenia. Next base: position 5,980 of record CAZJTN010000035.1, on the reverse strand, counting down.
TGAAGGAGAAATGACAATGGCCGAGATCATCTACGACGACGGGGCGGACCTGTCGATCATCCGGTCCAAGAAGGTCGCCGTCATCGGCTACGGATCGCAGGGCCACGCCCACGCGCTCAACCTCAAGGACTCCGGCGTCGACGTGGTCGTGGGCCTCCGTCCCGGCTCCTCCTCCTGGGAGAAGGCCGAGTCCGCGGGTCTCGAAGTGAAGGACGTCCCCGAGGCGGTGAAGGAGGGCGACGTCATCATGATCCTCCTGCCGGACCAGGTTCAGCGCTCCGTTTACGCCGAGCAGATCGCGCCCAACCTCAAGCCCGGCGCCTCCCTCTTCTTCGCACACGGCTTCAACATCCGCTACGGCTACATCACCCCCGAGGCCGGCCACGACATCTGCATGGTCGCCCCGAAGGGTCCGGGCCACACCGTCCGCCGTCAGTTCCTCGAAGGCAAGGGCGTCCCCGCCCTCGTCTGCGTCGAGCAGGACGCCTCCGGCGCCGCATGGGAGCTCGCGCTCTCCTACGCGAAGGGCATCGGCGGCACGCGCGCCGGCGTCATCAAGACGACCTTCACCGAAGAAACCGAAACCGACCTCTTCGGCGAGCAGGCCGTGCTCTGCGGCGGCGTCTCCCACCTCATCCAGTACGGATTCGAGACCCTCGTCGAGGCCGGCTACATGCCCGAGATGGCCTACTTCGAGGTCTGCCACGAGCTCAAGCTCATCGTCGATCTCATCAACGAGGGCGGCATCACGAAGCAGCGCTGGTCGTGCTCGGACACCGCCGAGTACGGCGACTACGTCTCCGGCCCGCGCGTCATCGGCCCGCAGGTGAAGGAAGCGATGAAGGAGGTCCTCGCGGACATCCAGGATGGCACCTTCGCGAAGCGCTTCATCGCCGACCAGGACAACGGCGCCCTCGAGTTCAAGGCCCTGCGCGCTGCGGAGGAAGCCCACCCGATCGAGAAGACCGGCCAGAAGCTCCGCGCAGCCTTCGGCTGGACCTCGGCCGACGCGGACTACACGGACGGCTCCGCCGCCCGCTGATCCCCATCGAGGAACCGGAACCACGGGGCCCGCGCCATTGGGCGCGGGCCCCGATTTCTCGCCCAGTGGACCTTTCGACCGGTGGGCGGACGCGCCGGGGCGGGTCGAGGGGCCGGGCCGACAATGACGGTATGACGACTCTCAAGCTCGCAGTGATCCCCGGCGACGGCATCGGCAAAGAGGTCGTGCCCGAAGGGCTCAAGGTCCTCCGCGCCGTCCTCGCCGACACCGACATCGACCTCGCCACGACCGATTTCGACCTCGGGGCGGAGCGCTGGCACCGCACGGGCGAGACCCTCACAGATGAGGACCTCGACGCGATCAAGGCGCACGACGCCATCCTCCTCGGAGCGGTCGGCGACCCCTCGGTCCCCTCGGGCGTTCTCGAACGCGGACTCCTCCTCAAGCTCCGCTTCGCCCTCGACCATTACGTCAATCTCCGTCCTTCCAAGCACTTCGCCGGCGTGCCGAGCCCGCTCGCCAAGCCCGAGGGCGTTGACTTCGTCGTCGTCCGCGAGGGCACCGAGGGCCTGTACTGCGGGAACGGCGGCGCTGTGCGCGTCGGCACCCCGCAGGAAATCGCGACCGAAGTCTCCGTCAACACCGCCTTCGGTGTCGAGCGGGTCGTCCGCTACGCCTTCGAAAAGGCGAATGCGCGCCCCGCCAAGCACCTCACCCTCGTCCACAAGCACAACGTCCTCGTCAACGCCGGGCACCTCTGGCGGCGCACCGTCGAGGCCGTCGGCGCCGAGTACCCCGATGTCCGCGTCGACTATTGCCATGTCGATGCCGCGACGATCTACCTCGTCACGGACCCGCAGCGCTTCGACGTCATCGTCACCGACAACCTCTTCGGTGACATCCTCACCGATGAGGCCGGCGCCGTCACCGGAGGCATCGGCCTCGCCGCCTCGGGGAACATCAATCCCGAAGGCGCCTTCCCGTCGATGTTCGAGCCCGTCCACGGCTCGGCACCCGACATCGCCGGGCAGGGCACAGCGGATCCGACCGCGACGATCGCCTCGGTCGCCCTCCTCCTCGATCACATCGGGCGCCCTGACCTCGCCGCGACAGTCGATGCCGCGATCGAGGCCGACATGGCCGAGCGAGCCGCTGCTGCCGCGGCAGGTTCGCCCCTCGTCCGCTCGACCTCGCAGATCGGCGACGCCCTCGTCGCCGCCCTCGCCTGATCGCGGACAGGTCGAGGAGGCGCCCCTCCTCGAGCTCTCGCGCGCCCGTTGCGGTTCCGGCCCCTGAGGTCAGATGACGGAACCGTGACGGGCGTCGCGCGTGCCGGTCATATCCTTGAGGAACACACCGACTAGGAGGAAGAAATGGCGACAACGCACGTCCCGACGGAACTCGAAGCCCTCTCCGACGAGCCGATCGCCGTAGCCTCTGAGCTTGCCGGCCGCTTCCCGCTCACCCAGAGCGCGCATCCCGCATCGGAGGAGCGCTACGACAAGGTGATGTCCGAGCTCGCCTTCGGACGCGAGTTCACCGATCACATGGCCCACATGCGCTGGACTCGCGATGGCGGCTGGCAGGACCGCGGCGTCATTCCCTACGGTCCGCTCACCCTCACGCCCGGCGCTTCGGTGCTCCACTACGCCCAGTCGGTCTTCGAGGGCCTCAAGGCCTACCGTCACGCCGACGGCTCGATCTGGACCTTCCGTCCGACCTACAACGCCGCGCGCCTCAATCACTCGGCCCGGCGCCTCGCGCTCCCGGAGATCGATCGCGAGGACTTCGTCGCCTCGCTCGTCGATTACATCCGCGCGGACGCGAAATGGGTTCCCGAGGGCGATGGGACGAGCCTCTACCTCCGACCCTTCATGTTCGCCGCAGAGGAATTCGTCGGCGTTCATCCGGCCGGAGTCGTCGACTACTACGTCATCGGTTCGCCCTCGGGCCCGTACTTCACCTCCGGTTTCACGGGTGTGCCGATCTGGGTGGTCAAGGGCTATCACCGTGCGGGCCCCGGTGGCACCGGTTCGGCGAAGTGCGGCGGGAACTACGCGGCGTCACTCATGCCCCAGGCCCAGGCCGCTGAGAAGGGCTTCTCGCAAGTCTGCTTCCTCGACAGCTACGAGGAGAAGTACCTCGAGGAGCTCGGCGGCATGAACATGTTCGTCGTCATGGCCGATGGTTCGATCCGCACACCTGAGCTCACGGGCGTCATCCTCGAGGGCGGCACCCGTTCGGCGATCTCCCGTCTGCTTCGCGATGAGGGCGTTGACGTTCGCGAGGAGCGCATCGCGCTCGATGACCTCGTCGCGGGCATGCGCTCCGGTGAGGTCGCCGAGGTCTTCGCTTGCGGCACCGCAGCGGTCGTCACGCCGATCACGCGCCTTGCCTCCGATGACTTCGACGTTGAGATCCCGGTGGGTGAACAGACGAAGCGAATCCACCAGCGCCTCACCGACATCCAGCTCGGTCGGGCCGAGGATCCCTACGGCTGGATGTATCGCATCGACTGAGCACTCTGCGCATGGCAGCGCCCCCGCCGATCCGGCGGGGGCGCTGCCACGTGTGGGGCGTGTCCGCCTCGGGAAGTGATGCGTGAGTCCGCAGGGACACCGTTTTCCGACGAATGTGCGGGATATTTCCGGTGTGTTGGTCGGAAAAGGGTGTGCGAGGGCGGAGGGTGTGTGAGGGCGGAGGGGGTGCGGGATCAAAGGGGCCCTGCCCGGAGTCAGCGTCCCGTTTCCCCCGTCGCAACCCACGCGGCGAGGAGCGCACAGGCCGCGGCGAGCGCCTCCTCATGCGCGTCGAAGTCGGCGAGAACCCGCTGAGTATCCGTGTCGGGATTGGCCGCATTCCACGACGCCGCGAGCCCCCGATCGACCTCCGGATGGAACTGGACGCCCAGTGCGCACCCGAGCCTGATCACCTGCGGATACTTCGCCGATCGCGCCCACACGCGCGCCCCCTCCGGCAGCCGCGACACCGCATCCCCGTGATCTTCGAAGACGACCCCGAAACGGGAGAGCGCCGCGCCGAGCGGGTCCTCAAGAGCGGCAGGGGACCAGGAGAGCGGGGTGACCCCGTACTCCGGCCCGGCGGGCGCCCCGACCTCGACCTCTCCACCATTCGCGACTGCGAGGAGCTGGGCGCCCAAGCAGATGCCGAGAAGACGCACCCCGCGCGCGATCGCGAGGCGCATGAGCTCCTCGACATCACCGAGCCACGGCCACTCCTCACGGGAGTAGGCGCTCTTGCGCCCGCCGAGCACGACGATCCCCTCGGGACGCGCATCGGCCCCGCCCTCGGCGATCGACGCGAGAACAGGGCGAAGGGCCGCCGGATCCTCCCACATGCGCAGAACCTGCGCGCCGGGGAGGAGACCGGCGAGCCTTCCGGGGGAGACGTCCGGCTCGTGCTGAACGATGAGGACGCTCATCGGGACGTCACTGGGGCAGCGAGACGCGCGCCCTCGGCGAGCGAGGCGAGCTTCGCCCAGGCGATCGACGGATAGACGCGACCGCCCAGACCGCAATCGGTCGAGGCGACGACTCGCTCGTCCCCGACGATGTCGGCGAATTGGCGGATCCGCTGCGCGACGAGCTCGGGATGCTCGACAACATTCGTCGAATGGGAGACGACGCCCGGGATGAGGTACTTGCCCTCGGGAAGCTCCGTGTCCTTCCAGATCGTCCACTCGTGCGCGTGGCGGGCATTCGCCGCTTCGAAGGTGAGGCCGTTCGCGTTCACCGCGAGCGCGAGGTCGACGATGTCGGCGAAGGGGATGTCCGTCGTGTGCGGACCGTGCCAGGATCCCCAACACACGTGATAGCGGACGAGGCCGGGGTCGATGCCGTCAAGGGCATGATTGAGAGCGTCGATGCGGACCCGCTGGAAAGCCCGGTAGTCCTCGAGGCTCGGCTCGACGGCGAACTGGTCCCATCCCTCGGCGAGGTCCGGGGCGTCGATCTGGACGGTGAGCCCGGCATCGGTGATCCGCTTGTACTCCTCGCGCAGTCCCTCCGCGAAGGCCCACACAACCGCCTCGTCGTCCTCGTAGAAGGCGTTGGCGATGCGCGCCGCCGAACCGGGGGAGAGGGCCGCGACGAAGCCATCGGACGCGGGACGGCCCGCGGCCTCGAGGGCGGCCTTCGTGCCGGCGATGTCGCGATCGACGGCTTCGGCCCCGATGTAGCCGATGGCCGAGGTGATCGTCGGGAAGGCGACGGGGTTCTTGTTCGCGATGTGAATGCCCGACTCGGGATCCGAATACGCATCGGCGAAACGGTTCCAGTCACGCCGCTCAGCGAAGGAGGAGTAGGAGAGACGGCCCTCACGGCCGGCCGGGGGCCGCACGTCGAAGCGGGCGACATCCTCGAGGGAGAGGCCGGAGAAGCGGGAGAAGGAATAGGTCCACCACGCGCCGTAGTCGACGTTGTCGATCATCGCATGCCCGTACTCCCCGTCATTGAGGATCGTGAGGCCGAGCTCGGCCTGTCGCGCGACGACGCCGTTCACCTCCTCCTGCAGGAGTGAGGTGAAGTCCGCCTCGGAGAGGGAGCCTTCACGGCGAGCGCGATTCGCCTCGATGAGCCGGGGGGTGCGGGGCAGGGAGCCCACGTGCGTGGTGCGGATCGTCATGGGACGGGTCCTTTCCGAAATGCGTGTTCGACGATCCGAGGGTACGTCCGCGCCCCGCCGGGCATTCGGGGCGTCCGCCCTCGGGACGAATGCAACACAGCCGGGGGACGGACCCGCTGCGACGCGGGCCCGAACGGGGGACGAGGGCGGGGCGCAGCACCCGCCGAGCGGAGCGCACACCCGGCTCCCGTCCGCCTGCCGTTCCCGCCCGGCGAAGCGCGCGCCCACCTCCTAGGCTTGACGCCATCCGAATCTCAGGAGGAGTACCACGATGGGCAGGCAGCTTCAGATCGGAAGAGCGTCGTGTAGGGAAAGAGTGTAGGATAGGGTGTA
>CAZJTN010000034.1:0-12047 GCA_964548945.1 uncultured Schaalia sp. | reverse complement strand
CGGGCGAGAGGGCGCAGCGGGCCCGGAGCGTCGGCTATGGCACCCGGATGCGCGAAAACCCGGATCCTGAAGATCCGGGTTGAGTGGTGGGCGATACTGGGATCGAACCAGTGACCTCTTCCGTGTGAAGGAAGCGCGCTACCCCTGCGCCAATCGCCCGAGGTGGGTACGGGATTCGAACCCGTGTATACGGCTTTGCAGGCCGCTGCCTCGCCTCTCGGCCAACCCACCGCGCGCCCCTGTCGAGGACCTGCCCCAGGGGGGAACGAGCGGATGACGGGACTCGAACCCGCGACCCTCACCTTGGCAAGGTGATGCTCTACCAACTGAGCCACATCCGCGAACAGCCGTATGCGCGGCTTGGGGTTTCCCCCGTCGAGTCCGATGGAATCGGAACGACCGTGGGCGATACTGGGATCGAACCAGTGACCTCTTCCGTGTCAGGGAAGCGCGCTCCCGCTGCGCCAATCGCCCGAGCGGATGACGGGACTCGAACCCGCGACCCTCACCTTGGCAAGGTGATGCTCTACCAACTGAGCCACATCCGCGTTGTCGCTCGCCCCGAGGGGCTCGCTTCGAACAGGAAAAACATTAACAGGCTCCGCTCTCAAATGCGAAATCGAGAGGGCGTTGCGCGCATCACAAGCGTGCAATTCCCCGAGAATCTCAGGGAAAAGCCGCAGCTGGGAACGGGTGTGCGCCGGCCGGTGCCGCCCGGGGCGGAGCACGGACGCCGTCGGCCCCTGCGCTCGCGCACGGGCCGACCCGGGAACCGAAGAGGCGGTCAATGCCGGATCGAATGAATGATCCGGCGCGCCCTCTGAACGCCGAAGTACACCCAGGGGCGCAGGACGATCTCCCGGGCGGGAGCGACGGCGACGACCTCTTTGGAGAACTTCGTCTTGAACTCGTTGAGGCCGGAGAGGCTCGGGGCGATGTCGGAGCCGATGCCCATGAGGTCGAAGGCCGTGACGCCGCGTCGACCGAGATCGATCGCCTCGAAGAGGACGAGGCGGTCGGTGACGCGCCTGCGCATGACGGAGGTCTTCGAGGCCGCGTAGTAGCGCCACGCGCGCCGACCGGACAGACAGACGATCGACCAGCAGACGAGCTCGCCGTCGATGCGCCCGGCGAAGAGGCGCGCCCGATCCGCTCCGAGCGTCGAGAGCATCCGGGAGTAGAAGTCCGCCGGCCAGGGGATGAAGCCGTCGCGCTCGGCCGTCTCGACCATCACCTCGTGATAGGAGGAGAAGTCCGCGATCGCCGATTCCGTCTCGTCGGCGCAGTGAAGACCCGACTCGCGCACGGATTTGCGGACGTCGCGGCGCCCGCGCGGCTTGAAACGGGAGAGGATCTCCTCGGCCGCGGCCTCCTCGTCGAGCTCCGGGCTCGACAGGGCCGTGTCGATGACGACGGTCGAGTCGTAGGTGATGAGCGAGGCGGGGAGCATCGCGCCCTCGGGGGCGGAGGCGAGGTCGAGGCGCAGGTGCGTCGCCCCGGCATCGATCGCCTTCATATTCGTCACGAGCGCGGTGACGAGGGCCGCCTCCTGGGCGGCCGTCGGCTCCTCGAACCACACGGGACCGTGACGGAGCCAGACGAATCGCGTGCCGTGATCGTTGACCCGGGTCGCGAGGAAGGAGGCGCGATCCCGGCCTTCGTCGTCGGCGACGAGGAAGTAGCCGAGCGGAGTGCGATCCGCATCGGATTCGTCGAAGGCGGCCCATTCGGGAACCTGCTCGATCGGGGGATCGATCTGGGCGGCTGCGAGCGCCGCGGCGACCTCCTCCGCGGTGCTCGGGCGAAGGGTCCACAGTGAAACGGGCATCGTCTTCCTTCCGACAGCGCGACGCGGATGCGCCGACGGTACGAGTATGCGCGCCCCTGGGCAAGGACCGCGACGCGGATCGCGCGCCATCTCACAGGGAGGCGGCGCGCCGGGCGGGCGGCGCGAGGAGGCGCGCATAATCTGAGGCGGTGGTCGGCAGCGCAATTCCCGAGGCCTTCGTCGAGGCCCTCCTCAGCCTCCGCCGCTCGCCGCGCCACCGGGCGATCGAGATCGAGGAAGTCCCCCCTCCCCGCAGGCTCGCCCCCTTCACGGCGGCCCTCGCCCTGCGGACCCTCGATGAGGAGTCCGGCGAGCCCCTCGCGAGCGGACGCTTCGTCGTCCTCCACGATCCCGCGGGCCAGATCGGATGGAACGGTGAGTTCCGCCTCATCGCCCAATTGCGCAGCGCCATCGATCCGGACATGGGCAGGGACCCCCTCCTCGCCGAAGCCCTGTGGTCCTATGCGGACGACTGCCTCGCCGAGGCAGGCGCCGGCTACCACGACCTCACGGGGACTGTGACCCGGGAGATCTCCGAGTCCTTCGGGGGGCTACGATTGCGCGGATCCGCCTTCGCGGCCGAGATCCGGGCGTCATGGACCCCCGACTCCCCCGACATCGGGGCGCACCTGGTCGCGTGGGAGGATCTCATGGCCAGGACGAGCGGGGCGGTCGCCCCGCGTTTCCTCGAAGGAGTGTGAGGCGTGCGCATCGCGAATACGGGGGGCCTCCCCGTCGGAGACACGGAGGATCCCGAGCTCGTCGCAGCGCCACGCGGCGGCGTCCCGGGCGTCGTCGACACCGTCGAGGCGCTCGAGGAGGCGGCGCGCGCACTCGAAGCGGGCGCGGCCCCGATCGCCCTCGATGTCGAGCGCGCCCAGGGCTTCCGCTACGGGAACGATCCCTACCTCATCCAGATCCGTCGTGAGGATGTCGGGACCTTTCTCATCGATCCGGCGGCCCTTCCCGATCTCACGCGCCTGTCCGGCGCGCTCGGCGCCGTGTGGCTCCTTCACGACGCCGCTCAGGACCTCCCGAACCTTCGCCAGGTGGGCCTGACGCCGAGGGAGCTCTTCGACACCGAAATCGGAGCCCGCCTCATCGGACTCGAGCGATTCGGCCTCGCCGCGGTGAGCGAACAGGTGCTCGGACTCTCCCTCGTCAAAGACCATCAGGCCTCCGACTGGTCCGTCCGCCCCCTGCCGCCGGACTGGCTCCGCTACGCGGCCCTCGACGTCGAGCTCCTCACCGAGCTCTACCGGGTCCTGTCGATCCGACTCCACGACATGGGGCGCTGGGAGTGGGCTCTCGAGGAGTGCGCCTACATCGCCGCGCGGCCGGACCCCGAACCGAAGGAGGAGCGCTGGCGCTCCCTGCCAGGGGCCGGCAAGATCCGCCAGCGCCGCAATCTCGCCGTCCTCGAGTCCCTGTGGTCGACGCGCGAGGCGATCGCGAAGGGCCTCGACCTCGCGCCCGGTCGGCTCGTCCGCAACGCGGCGCTCGTCAAGGCCGCGCAGGTCCCCCCGCGCAATCGTCGCGCACTCCAGGCGATCTCCGAGTTCCGCTCCCCCGTCGCCCGCCAATACGGCGACGAGTGGATGCGGGCGATCACGGGGGCGATGACGGCCCGGGAGGATTCGCTGCCCCCCGTCCACCCGCCGCGCGCACCCGGTTCCATCCCCGAGCCCCGGAACTGGGCGAGGATCGACGAGGACGCCGCGGGACGCCTGTCGGCGGTGCGCACCGCGATGACGCGCCTGTCCGACGAGCTTTCGATCGCCCCCGAGGTCATCCTCGAGCCGAGGATCCAGCGCTACCTCGCGTGGGCTCCCCTCGATCCGAAGCGCCCCTCGGGCGATGAAGTCGAGGAGCGGATGTTCGATGCGGGGGCGCGCGACTGGCAGATGGATCTCTGCCTCGATCCCCTGTCCGACGCCCTCGAGGGCTGAGCCGGGCGGAGCCGCCTCAGTCGGCGTCGCGGCCGAGCTCGCGGGCGATCCGCGCGCGGATCGACGCGGCGTCGAGCCCGCACTCGCTGAGGAGCTCCTCACGCTCGGCGTGCTCGAGGAAGGTCTTGGGGACGCCGAGGGCGAGGACGGGGATCCTGCGCCCCGAGAGCGTGTCGCGGAGCGCCCAGCCGAAGCCCCCGTCGACGACGCCGTCCTCGAGACTCACGACGAGCTCGGCTGAGGCGGCGAGCCCGGCGAGCCCGGAGCGAACCGGGAGGAGGCGGACCGGATCGACGACGCGGATCCTCACGCCCTCCTCCGCCAGCGCGGCGGCCGCCTCGAGCCCTTGGGGGACGAGCGATCCGGTCGCGACGAGGAGGACCTCGACCTCTCCTTCGTCGGGTTCGGCGAGGATGTCGACGCCCTCGTGGACCCTGATGGCCGGGATCGGCTCGGGGAGCGAGCCCTTCCGGTAGCGCACGACCGTCGGCCGGTCGTTGATGCCGACGGCCCGGCGCAGGCTCGCCCGCAGCGTCGCCTCATCCCGGGGCGCCGCGAGATCGAGTCCGGGGATGATCCCGCACATCGCGATGTCCCACACGCCGTTGTGGGAGGCGCCGTCCACGCCCGTGATTCCCGCGCGGTCGAGGACGAGGGTGACCCCGGCCCGGTGGAGGGCGACGTCCATGAGGAGCTGATCGAAGGCGCGGTTGAGGAAGGTCGCGTAGAGGGCGACGACCGGGTGGGCGCCCTCGTAGGCCATGCCGGCGGCGCTCGCGAGGGCCTCCTGCTCGGCGATGCCGACATCGATCACCCGATCGGGGAAGGCCTTCTTCATCGGGCCGAGTCCGACGGGGCCCATCATCGCGGCGGTGACGCCGACGAGCCGCTTGTCCTCGCGCGCGAGGGCGACGATCTCCTCGGCGAAGACGCTCGTCCATCCGAAGCGCGCGGTCGCGACCGGCAGTCCGGTCTCGGGGTGAATCGGCCCGACCGCGTGGAAGCGGTCCTCGATGTCCTCCTCGGCGGGAGTGTAGCCGCGGCCCTTCTCCGTGATGGCGTGGACGATGACCGGTTGTGTGAGGCCTTTGGCGAGCCGCAGGAGGTTCTCGACGGCGACGACGTCGTGCCCGTCAACGGGCCCGAGGTACTTCATCCCGAGATCCTCGAACATCACCTGGGGGACGAGAACGTCCTTGAGGCCCGCCTTGATCCCGTGGAGGGCGTCGTAGGCGGCCCGGCCGGGCTCGCCGAGGGCGAGAAGGCGGCGCTTCCCCCACGCGAGTGCGCGTTCGTACTCCTCGGAGGAGCGCAGGGCGTCGAGGTGGTGGGCGAGCCCTCCGATCGTCGGCGCGTAGGAGCGGCCGTTGTCGTTGACGAGGACGAGGACCCGCCGGTCCTTCGAGGCGGCGATCCGGTTGAGCGCCTCCCACGCCATCCCCCCGGTGAGGGCGCCGTCCCCGATGAGCGCAACGGTCCAGGAGTCGTCGCCGGCGCGGCGCTTCTCGAGGGAGATGCCGTCCGCCCAGGCGAGGGAGGAGGAGGCGTGGGAGGACTCGACGACGTCGTGGATCGACTCGGCGCGCGAGGGGTATCCGGACAGGCCCCCGCGCGAGCGGAGGCGGGAGAAGTCCTGCCGGCCCGTGAGGAGCTTGTGGACGTAGCTCTGGTGCCCCGTGTCGAAGACGATGGTGTCGCGCGGGGATTCGAAGACCCGGTGGAGGGCGATCGTGAGCTCGACGACCCCGAGGTTCGGACCGAGGTGCCCGCCGGTCTTGGCGACCGAGGCGATGAGGAACTCGCGGATCTCGCGCGCGAGCTCGACGAGCTCAAGGGGTGTGAGCTCGGCGAGGTCCGAGGGCTCGGCGATCCTCCCGAGAAGGGATGGGCTCGCGTGAGTGGACTGCATGCCCGTGAGTGTAGTGGCGTCTTCAGTGCGGAGAGGAACGGAGCTCCGCATGCGCGGCCCCCGGCCGGGACTAGGATGTGGATCACGCGTCGACCCGACCGTGCGAACCGCACTTCCGAGGAGGAAGCATGTCTGTGACCATCGCCCCCTACGGCGAATGGAAGTCCCCCATCACCGGCGAGTCCTTCACCGCGAGGAGCGTCACGCTCTCACAGGTTCGCATTGACGGCCCCGACACCTACTGGGTCGAGGGCCACCCCAAGGAGAACGGTCGCAATACGCTCCTGCGCCGCACCGGCGCGGGCGAGACCTCCGAGGTCCTCCCCCTCATCGACGGCGTCCGCCTCCCCGACGTGCGCACGCGCGTCCACGAGTACGGCGGCCGCGCCTACGCGGTCCTCGACGGTTTCCTCGTCTTCTCCGACGGCTTCGACTCGCGCGTCTACCGCTTCGACGGGAATGATCCGCGCCGGACCGTCCAGCCGCTCACGACCCTGTCGAAGGCGCGCTACGGCGATTTCGAACTCGACGAGGTCCGCGGTCTCGTCTACGCGGTCCGCGAGGACCACTCCGGGCAGGGCCAGCCGGTCAACACCCTCGTCGCGATCCCCCTTGACGGTTCCGCAGCCCGCGACGACTCGGCGATCGTCACGGTCTTCGAGGGCACCGACTTCGTCGCCGCCCCGGCCCTGTCCCCCGATGGGACGAAGCTCGCATGGCTCACCTGGGATCAGCCGGAGATGCCGTGGACGCGCTCGGCGCTCCACGTCGGCGCCCTCGATTTCGAGGGGCGCGTCACCGCCTCGACGATCATCGTCGACGAGCCCGACGTCTGCGTCTACGAGCCCCGGTGGACCTTGACCGGCGACCTCGTCCACGTTGACGACACGACTGGCTGGGCGAATCTCTTCCGGACCGAGGGCTTCGCGTGGCGGGAGGGCGAAGCGGCGGATGAATGGACGCGGCGCCTGCGCACTCGCGCCCTCCATCCGGGCACGCGCGCCTTCTCGCATCCGCACTGGCAGCTCGGCCTCCACTCCTATGACAATTTCGACTACGAGCACCTCGTGTGCTCGTGGGCCGAGGATCTCACCTGGCACATCGGCACGGTCCGCATCGACAACGGCCTCGCCGAGGAGTGGGCGACGGGGTGGTGGCCGATCGGCAATGTCGCGGCCGCTGACGATCGCGTCGTCTTCCTCGCCGACTCGGCGACCCACTCCCCCGCGATCGTCGAGGTCAAGGGCGGGAAGACGACGATCATCCGTCCTTCCTCCGAGGCCGAGATCGATCCCGCGCTCGTCTCCCCCGCGCAGATCGTCTCCTGGCCGACGTCGGACGGGGAGAAGGCCTACGGCTTCTACTACCCGCCGAAGAACCCCGACTTCCTCGCCCCCGAGGACGAGCTCCCCCCTCTCGTCGTCAACGTTCACGGCGGCCCGACCTCGGCGACCCGCCCTGGCCTGAAGATCCCCCTCCAGTACTGGACGAGCCGCGGATTCGCGGTCCTCGACGTCAACTACCGCGGCTCGACGGGCTTCGGGCGCGCCTACCGGGAGCGCCTCAACGGGAACTGGGGCGTCATGGATGTTCAGGACTGCGCGGACGGCGCCCGCTCCCTCGTCGAGCGCGGCCTCGTCGATCCTCGGCGCGTCGCGATCCGGGGCGGCAGCGCCGGCGGCTTCACCGCCCTCTGCGCGCTCGTGCGCACCGAGGTCTTCACCGCGGGCACGTCCTTCTACGGGATCGCCGACCTCAAGCGACTCGAGCTCGAGACCCACAAATTCGAAGCGGGCTACTCCTTCCGGCTCCTCGGCTCCTCGAACCTCAACGATCCGGTCTGGGAGGAGCGCTCCCCGCTGTTCCACATCGATGAGATCGACGAGCCCCTCCTCCTCCTTCAGGGCGCGCAGGACGCCGTCGTCCCGCCGAGCCAGGCGACCGCCATGCATGACGCCCTCGTCGCCCGCGGGAACGCCGTCGCGATGAAGATCTACGAGGGCGAGGGCCACGGCTTCCGCAAGGCCGAGACGATCCGTGACGCCTGGGCGAGCGAGCTCGCCTTCTACTCGCGCGTGTGGGGCATCTCCTCCGACGTCGATCCGGAGGTCGCTTCCGGGCTCGTCATCTCCAACCTGTGAGTGGGGGACCCGCCCGTCCGGCGCCGATGGCCTCCATCGGCGCCGGCGTCGGCGCCCATCGCTCCCTTCTCGGCCTCGTCGCGGCCATCGTCGGACTGCTCGTCGGGGGCGCCTCGGTCCTTTTCACCGCGATGATCCGCGGCTGGACGTGGGTCTCGACGGGATTCACCGAGTATTCGACGCATCCGGGGGCCGCGCACGCCGTTCTCGGCATCCCCGCCTGGGTCCTCCTCCTCATCGCCCCCGTCCTCGCCGCCCTCCTCTACGGGCCTCTCGTCCACCGCTTCGCGCCCTCGGCCCGCGGGCACGGCATCCCGGAGGTCATGCTCGCGGTGCGGCGCAAGGGCGGGGCGATCCCCGGACGGGTCGCCGTCGTCAAGCTCATCGCCTCCTCATTGACGATCGGATCGGGAGGCTCCGCCGGACGCGAAGGACCGATCGTCCAGGTCGGCGCCTCCCTCGGTTCCTCCTTCGCCCGCATGCTCGGCCTTGAGACCTCGAAGGTCGTCCTCCTCGCCTCCTGCGGCGCTGCCGGGGGGATCGCCGCGACCTTCCACGCGCCGCTCGCCGGTGCGGTCTTCGCCCTCGAGGTCATCCTCACCCGCTTCACCGCCGAGACCTTCGGCTACGTCGTCGTCTCCTCGGTGACCGCCTCCATCGTCGCGCGCGCCTTCCAAGGTGACGCCTCAGCCGTGCGGATCACCGCCGACGTCGCCGAATGGGCGCTCAGGGACCTGTGGTGGGTCGGCGTCCTCGGGGTGCTCGCCGGTCTCGTCGGACTCGGCTTCTCCAAGCTCCTCTACGCGGTCGAGGACGGTCTCGATGCCGTGTGGGCGCGCGTCAGGCTCCCCGAGTGGGCGCGCGCCGCTTTCTTCGCCCCTCTCCTCGGCCTCGGCCTCATCGTGTTCCCGCAGATGTACGGCTCGGGCACGCCGATCGAGGAGGCCGCCCTCGACGGGCGCCTCCCGATCGCCGTTCTCCTCCTCGCCCTCGTCGGGAGGGCCCTCTACACCTCGTACACGATCGGCATGGGCGGCTCCGGCGGCGTCTTCGCACCGACCCTCTTCATCGGCGCGATGGCGGGCACGGCCTTCGGGCAGGTCATCGCCCCGCTCACCGATTCGGCCCCGGGAGTCTTCGGAGTCGTCGGCATGGGCGCCGCCTTCGCCGGCGCCGCGCGCGCCCCGATGACCGCCGTCCTCATCATCGTCGAAATGACGGGCCAGTACTCGCTCATCCTCCCGATGATGCTCGCCGTCGTCCTCGCCACCGGCGTCTCCCGATTCCTCACTCGCGCGACGATCTACACGGAGAAGCTCCGGCGGCGCGGCGACGCCCTCGTCGACCCCCTCGAGTCGACTCTCCTCGGCAGGCGACCGGTCGTCGAGTGGATGGGGCCGCTCCCCGGGGTCCTCTCCTCGAACTCGACGATCGGTGCGGCGATCGAGCAGATGCGGGCTCTCGGCGCGAACGCCCTCCCCCTCGTCGATGCCGAGGGCCGCTGCCTCGGCCTCATCCGGGCGATCGATCTCGCCCTCGCGCGCGGGGACCGAGGTGCGGGCGCGCCCGTGCTCGGACTCGAGCAGAGCCCGGGGATGCTCGCCGAATCGGCGGAGCCGAGCGAGGTTCTCGACGCCCTGTCCGAGTCGAGCAGTTCGGGCCTTCCGATCGTCGACGCCGCGAAGCGGCCGATCGGCTGGGTTTCGGCGCGCGAACTCGCCGCGAGGATGCGCTCCGAGCGGCGTCGCGCGATCGAGTCGCGGCGCGAGTCCTCCTGGGGATCCCGCTGGCTCGAGAAGCACGGCCGCTCCGCAGAGTGAATGGGCGCCGTGACGCGCGGCCCTGGGCCGTCCGGGATGCGCGGATGAGTCGGTCTGTACGCCGGGTTCTGTTCCGTCTTCGACGGTGGCGACCATCTCTCTAGGACTCGCGTTGCCGCGAGCCTCCAGCGACCTACCCGCAGGACGGGGACGGGCCGCCCTCTGCCTGCTGCGCGGTCTTGCTCCGGGTGGGGTTTGCCGAGCCGATGCGGTCACCCGCACCGCTGGTGGGCTCTTACCCCGCCGTTTCACCCTTGCCGCGGTCGCCCGCGGCGGTCTGTTCTCTGTGGCACTGTCCCTCGGGTCGCCCCGGGTGGCCGTTAGCCATCACCCTGCCCTGTGGAGCCCGGACGTTCCTCGTGGGTTCCCCCACGCGGCCGCCCGACCGACTCATCCGCCCGGCCATGATAGCGCGTCGTCGCCTCGCGCCGCTGCTGCGGGCCCGGGCGCCCGCTACGATGCCCGCATGCTCGTCTGGCTCGCCCCCTCCGAATCGAAGTCCGCGCCCGCCCACGGCGCCCCCTATGATCCCCGTGCGCTCTCACGGCCGAGCCTCGCTCAGGCGCGCGCGACGCTTCTCGAGCGCCTCGAGGAGGCGAGCGCGAGTCCCGACGCCGCGGCCCTCCTCGGTCTTGGACCGGCGAGCGCCCACGAGGCCGAGACGAATGCGCGGATCCGATCCGCACCGGCCGCGCCCGCCGGCGAGCTGTTCAGCGGGGTCCTCTACGGGGCCCTCGATCTCGCCTCCCTCGACGCGGCCCGCCTCGAGGTCGCGAGGCGCACGACTGCGGTCTTCTCCGGGCTCTTCGGAGTCCTCGCCCTCGAGGACCGCGTTCCCGAGCATCGCCTCTCGATGGGGGCCAAGCTTCCGGGGATGCCGGGCCTTCCCGCCTTCTGGCGCCCGCGCCTCGACGCGGCCCTCAGGGAGGAGGGCGCCGGGAAGTGCGTCGTCGACGCCCGCTCGGGCCCCTACTCGCGGGCCTGTCCGGCGCCATGGGCGCAGGTCGTGGCGATCGAGGCGGTCCGAGAGGCGGGAGGGCGGCGCACGCGGATCTCCCACGACGCCAAGCGGTGGCGCGGACTCGCCTGCCGCGAGCTCTACTCCTTGCCGGCGGGCGCCGATGAGGACGCGGTCCTCCACGCCCTCGCCTCACTTCCCGGCCGCATCGAATCATGCGACGCGAAGGGCGGCCTCCATCGGGTCCTCGAGGTCGAGATCTCCCAGGCGGCGCCGACGCGAGACGGGGGCACGCGCCGCACGGCGACCCTCGTCACCGACTGACCCGCCTTCAGGGGCGGGCGGGGCTCAGGCGCTCGTCGTCCTCACGACGATCGCGCCGGTGTCGTCCGTCCAGTACACCTCGTCATCGGGGGTGAGGCGGATCCGCTCGAGCTCGAGGGGCGAGATTTCGGCGGCGACGCCGATGCCGACGCCGCTGCGGACCTCGACGACGGCGAGAGCGCCGTTCACCCTGCGCACGCGCTCGTATTCGGCGAGAAGCTCCTCGGGGAGGGAGGCCGCGAGCTCACGGCGCGCGCCGATCACTTCGCGCAGCTCGGCGTCGAGCTCGGCGACGTCGGCGGCGAAGCCTTCCTTGGCGGACTCGACATCGGCGCGGATCGCGTCGCCTTCGACGAGCATCGCCTCGCGGGCCGCCACCGCGGCCTCGGACTTCTCCTCGAGGGCGAGCTCGTCGTCCTCGAGGGAGGCGAGGCGCGCATCCATTTGCGCGATCTCGTGCTCCATCGCGGAGATGTCGCGCAGGGGGACCTGGTTCGTGTCGATCCGCTCGCGCTGGCGCGCGCGGCGGGACCGGACCTTCTCGATCTCGGAGTCGACGCGTTCGATCTCCCGGGCGAGGTCGGAGATGACGGCCGCCTGGGAGATCGCGGCGCGCTGGAGGTCCTCTGCGCGTGCGGCGAGCTCGGCGACGACGCCGTGCGCGGGGTGGGCGTCCCTCTTGTGCCGGAGCGCGGATTCGCGCTGGTCGAGGGCCTGCAGTTCGAGCAGGCTGAGCTGATCGAGGTGCGACGCCTTCACGAAAGTCCTCCTTCAGTCGGCCGATGGCTCGTCCACGGCTCCGTCGCAATCGTAGAGACTTTCACGTCGACATCCACATTCCGCTCCCGCGCGGCAGCCCGAAGCCTGCGCGCGAGGACCGGGAGCCACGGGCTCTCACTCGCCCAGTGACTCGCCCCGAGAAGGACGGGCGCCCCCGCCTCGAGGTGCTCGGAGGCGGGGTGGTGGCGCAGGTCCGCCGTGACGAAGGCGTCGGCGCCCGCGGCTCTCGCCGCGGGGGGGAAGGAGTCGCCCGCGCCGCCCCTCACGGCGACCGTTTAGTCGCGCGCGTCCTCGTCGCCCCCGAAGTGGAGCCCCCGCGGACTCGCGGGGGGGCGGCG
>CAZJTN010000033.1:0-12722 GCA_964548945.1 uncultured Schaalia sp. | reverse complement strand
CCTCGTACTTCACATCGCCATTGATCTCGAGTCCGCGCCGCAGCCCGCGGATGCCGAGGTCGACCCACTTCGTTCCCCTCGAGGTACGGACCTCGATTTGCGACTCCACCCGGGAATACCCGGCTGCGAGGGCGATCCTCCGGGCTTCACTCTCCATCGGTGATTCAGAGAGCGGGCCGATAACCCCGAACAGCTCCCGAGCTTGCTGCACTCCACGCTGGCCCGCCCGTCCAGCGAGGTCCGCCCGAAGAACCTGAAGGACGCGCGCCGCCTCGGCCCCGATCAGGCGCCGGTCCGCACGCCAATCATCCTCGCGTCCGACCGCCTTCGCGAGGAGCGATTCGAGGGCGACGAAGGCCTCATCAACCGGAAGGAAACGGGCGCACATCCCCATCGTTTGGAAGAGATCGGTCGTCGTGATGCCGTCGATCGTGACGAGGCGCTCCTCATCGATCTCCATTCGATGATTGACGACCGTCCTCTTCGCCAGCCGTTCGCGGCGCTCCCGCGGCGCCAATGCGAAGAAGTCGGGTCCATCATGCTTCAAAGGCTTTCGATGCCAACTGGTGCGCACGTGCGCCTGATCGGGGATCCGCTTGAGCATACCCCCATGCAGGAGGACAGCTGATTGGAGGACGGCGACCGCCGATTCGCTGCGCTCGATCGTGTCGCGAAGACGCGCGTCGTGAAGGGCGCGTTGACGCTCCCACCATGGCGCGAGGAGCGGGATCTCGATGAATCGTCCCGGGCGGAAGCAGACGGACGCCGAAGGGCCGGATTCGGGGCTGCGTGTCGGACTTTCGTTCTCCTCCATGCTCATAGGGTGCAGTCCTTAAATGCGGTCCGCTCCTGACGAGGTCGGGGCTTGTGGACCGTTTCCGGCGCGCGCTTCGCTTGGGGACACGTCGTCGGTGGCGGCCATCGCGATATCCCCCGCCGCAGATTCATCCACCCTCCGAATAGCGACGGATCATTGTCGTGCTCTCGCTGTCAGTGGAACCCGTGAACGCTCATCCCTACCGGAAGTCATGCTCTCGGCGGGTCGAGGTAATGCTCTCGGGCCCGCGAGGTAATGCTCTCGGCGGAGGGGGGGAGGGGATCAGTGCGAGGTGAGCACCCCGGAGATCCCGACGACGGCCTTCACCTGCGAGAAGAACGCGCTCGACTGCGCGACCCGCAGCCTCGGATCGAGCTCGACGATCGTCGTCCGGCCGGTCTCACGGACATGGAGGCGAACCGGGGAACCTCCCGGGAAGGACTCGAGGACGTCGCGCAGCTCGGCGAGGAGCTCGGGCGTGCAGCGCGCAACCGGCAGCTCGAGGTCGAGGGGGGCGTCCCCGTCCTCGCGAAGGTCGAGGAGCGTCATCGACTGGCCGTAGATCGCCATCCCCTCATCACGGACGTTGACGCGCCCCTCGACCTGGACGACGACGTCCTGGACGAGGTGGGTCTGAATCGTCTCGTAGGCGCGCGGGAAGAAGAGCACCTCGACCGAACCGGAGAGGTCCTCGATCGTCGCAATGGCCCACACGGAGCCCTGCTTCGTCACCTTCGTCTGCACGCCAGACACGAGGCCCGCGATCTTCACGACCCGCTCGGCCATCGAGTTCTCCGATGCGACGACCTGGGCGATCTCGTAGTCCTGGTAGCGGGTGATCGCCGATTCAAGGCCGCGGAGCGGATGATCGGAGACGTAGAGGCCGAGCATCTCGCGCTCCTGCTGGAGCTTGGACTTACGGTCGAACTCGGGAATGTCGGGGATCTCGATCGCGAGGCTCGAAGCGGAGGCATCGCCCTCCCCCGTGAGCCCGCCGAAAAGGTCGAACTGGCCGACCGCCTCATTGCGCTTGACGTCGATGATCGCATCGACGGCCTCGTCGCAACGGGCGAGGAGGGCCCGCCGGGTGTAGCCCATCGAATCGAAGGCGCCCGCCCGGATGAGCGACTGGATCGTCCTCTTGTTGCACACGACCTGCGGGACCTTGTCGAGGAAGTCCTGGAAGGACGCGAAGCGGCCCTTCTCCTCCCTCGCCTCGACGATCGCGTCGACGACGTTCGCGCCGACGTTCTGGATCGAGTTGAGGCCAAAACGGATCCGTTCGCCGTCAGGGGCGAAGTTGCCGCGAGAGGCGTTGACGTCGGGCGGGAGGACGGTGATGTCCATGTGCCTCGCCTCGGCGAGGTAGAGGGCCCGCTTGTCCTTGTTGTCCTTCGTCGACGTGAGGAGCGCGGCCATGTACTCCGTCGGGAAATTCGCCTTGAGGAAGGCCGTCCAGTAGGAGACGAGACCATAGGCCGCCGAATGCGCCTTGTTGAAGGCGTAGGCGGAGAAGGGGACGACGACGTCCCACAGGGCCTGGATCGACTCCTTCGAATAGCCGTTCTTCAGCATGCCCGCTTGGAAGCCCTCGAACTGCTTGGCGAGGACCTCCGGCTTCTTCTTCCCCATCGCCTTGCGGAGGATGTCCGCCTGCCCGAGGGTGTAGCCCGCGAGCTTCTGGGCGATCTGCATGACCTGTTCCTGGTAGACGATGAGGCCGTAGGTCGTGCCGAGGATCGATTCGAGGGGTTCGGCGAGCTCGGGGTGGATCGGGGTGATCTCCTGGCGGCCGTTCTTGCGCAGCGCGTAGTTCGTATGCGAGTTCGCGCCCATCGGGCCGGGACGGTAGAGGGCGCCGACGGCGGAGATGTCCTCGAAGTTGTCGGGCTTCATGAGCTTGAGGAGGTCGCGCATGCCGCCTCCATCGAGCTGGAAGACGCCGAGCGTGTCGCCGCGCGAGAGGAGCTCGTAGGTCTTCGCGTCGTCGAAGGAGAGGTGTTCGAGGTCGGGGTCGGGCTTCCCGTTGAGGGCGATGTTCTCGAGCGCATCGGAGAGGACCGTGAGGTTGCGCAGACCGAGGAAGTCCATCTTGAGGAGGCCGAGGGTTTCGCAGGTCGGGTAGTCGAACTGGGTGATGATCGCGCCGTCCTGGGGGCGCTTCATGATGGGGATGATGTCGGTGAGCGTGTGGCTGCTCATGATGACGGCGCAGGCGTGAACACCCCATTGCCGGGTGAGTCCTTCGAGGCCGAGGGCGTACTCGACGGTCTTGTGGTATTCGGGGTGCTCCTCGTAGAGCTTGCGGAACTCGGTGGCCTCGGCGTAGCGGGGGTGGCCCGAGTCGAAGATCCCGTGGACGGGGATGTCCTTGCCCTGGACCGAGGGCGGGAGCGCCTTCGTCAGCTGCTCACCGACTTTGAAGTCCTGGCCGAGGATGCGCGCGGAGTCCTTGAGGGCCTGCTTCGACTTGATCGTGCCGTAGGTGACGACCTGGGAGATGCGGTCCTCCCCGTACTTGCGCTTGACGTAGGCGATGACCTCGTCGCGTCTGCGCTCGTCGAAGTCGACGTCGAAGTCGGGCATCGAAATGCGTTCGGGGTTGAGGAATCGTTCGAAGATCAGTCCGTGCTCGAGGGGGTTGAGCTCGGTGATGCGCATCGCGTAGGCGACCATCGAGCCTGCTCCGGAGCCTCGTCCCGGCCCGACGCGGATGCCCTGATTCTTCGCCCACTGGATGTAGTCGGCGACGGTGAGGAAGTAGCCGGGGAAGCCCATCGAGATGATGACGTCCTCTTCGTATTCGGCCTGCTTGCGCACCTCATCGGGGATGCCACCGGGGAAGCGGTAGTTGAGGCCGCGCTCGACCTCCTTGATGAACCAGGAGGTCTTGTCCTCGCCCTCGGGGACGGGGAAGTCGGGCATGTAGTTCGCGCCCTCGGCGGTCGTCGTGAAGTGGACCTCGCAGCGCTCGGCGATCTCGAGGGTCGAGTCGCAGGCCTGAGGGAGGTCGGACCAGATCGAGCGCATCTCCTCGCTCGGCCGGATGTAGTAGCCCTCGCCGTCGAACTTGAAGCGGTCGGGGTCGTCGAGCTTCGAGCCGGAGTTGATGCACAGGAGGGCGTCCTGGATGTCCCGGTCTTCCTTCTTCACGTAGTGGGCGTCGTTGGTCGCGACGAGGGGAGCATCCATGAGCCTGGCGAGCTCGAGGAGCTGCTTCTGGGTGCGGCGCTCGAACTCGATGCCGTGATCCATGATCTCGACGTAGAAGTTCTCCGGCCCGAAGATGTCGCGGAGCTCGGCGGCCTCGCGCACGGCCTCGTCCCATTGGCCGAGTCGCATGCGCGTCTGGACGGCGCCCGAGGGGCATCCGGTGAAGACGATGAGCCCCTTGTGGAAGCGTTCGAGGAGTTCCTTGTCGGCGCGGGGCCACTTGCCGAACTGCCCGTCGACGGAGGCGTAGGAGCCGAGGCGGAAGAGGTTGTGCATGCCCTCTGTCGAGTAGGCGATGAGCGTGAGGTGGTTGTAGGAGCCGGAGGCGGAGACGTCGTCCGAGCGCTGCCAGGGCTCCCCCCAGGTCACCTTGTTGCGGTCGAAGCGCGAGGTGCCGGGGGTGACATAGGCTTCGAGGCCGATGATCGGTTTGACGCCGGCCTTCACGCAATTCGTGTAGAAGTCGTAGGCGCCGAAGAGGTAGCCGTGGTCGGTGAGGCCGATCGCGGGTTGTCCGAGGCGCGCGGCCTCCTCGGCCATCGCCTTCGTCTTCGCCGCGCCGTCGAGCATCGAGTACTCGGAGTGGTTGTGGAGGTGGACGAAGGAGTCTGTGGCCATGTCTCGATCCTAGTGGCGCACAGCGGCTCGGGCACTCCCGGGGCCGGGGGCGAGGACGTGAGCTCGGGCGCGTCGAAGCGGCGGAGGAGGCGATGCCAGGGACGCCCGGGGCTCAGCCCGGGAGGAGCCCGGGTGCGTCTTCTCCCCTTCCGGGAAGTTCGAGGCCCATTTCGATGTGCGGGATTCCGGCGTCGTCGAAGATCTCCCCGCTCGTTTCCCGGTAGCCCTGTTTGCGGTAGAAGCCTGCGGCTTGGACTTGCGCGTCGAGGAGGACGAGCGCGTGCTCGCCTGCGGGAGTGAGGCGCGCGATCATCTCGTGGGAGGCACGGACGAGGGCCGCGCCGATGTCGCGCCCGCGCGCCCGGCGCCGGACGGCGATCCGGCCGAGGTGCCAGCGCCCCTCCCCGTTCGGGATGATCCGGCAGGTGCCGAGGGCGGGGCCCCGGCCCGTCTCGGACGCACCCCCGTCCCCGCCGCCGCGGATCGGCCGTTCCGCCTCGTAGGCGAGGAGATGGAGGACGGCGGGGTCGTGGTCGCGGGCGTCGATCTCGAGGACGAAGGGGACGCCCTGCTCGTCGACGAAGACCTCGAGGCGGATCGCCATGCAGTCCAGGCGCTGCTCGTCGGTGACGGCGAGTTCGACTCGGGGGCTCATGCGGGGTTCCTCAGGATGTCGAGGGCGCGCTGAAGGTCGGCCGGGTAGGGCGAGCGGACGCGTGTCGGGGCGCCGGTGCGGGGGTGGGCGAAGCCGAGTTCGACGGCGTGGAGCCACTGGCGCTCGAGTCCGAGGCGTTGCGCGGTCGTCGGGTCGGCCCCGTAGAAGACGTCGCCGACGCAGGGGTGCCCGACGGCGGCCATGTGGACGCGGATCTGGTGGGTGCGGCCGGTCTCGAGGTGGATGTCGAGGAGGGAGGCGCCGGCCATGAGTTCGAGGGTGTCGTAGTGGGTGACGGCGCGCTTTCCGCCGTCGATGACGGCCATCCGCCATTCGCGCGAGGGATGACGCCCGATCGGGGCGTCGATCGTCCCGAGGGGCGGGTCCATGTGCCCGGTGACGAGGGCGTGGTAGATCTTCGTCACGGTGCGTTCCTTGAAGGCGCGCTTCATCACGGAGTAGGCGAGTTCGGACTTCGCGACCATCATCGCCCCGGAGGTGCCGACGTCGAGGCGGTGGACGATGCCCTGGCGTTCGGGCGGCCCATAGCTCGTGATCCGGTAGCCGGCGGCCTCGAGGTTGCCGAGGACGGTCGGGCCCTCCCAGCCGGGACCGGTGTGGGCGGCGACGCCCACGGGCTTGTCGACGACGACGATGTCCTCGTCGTCGTAGAGGATGTTCATCCCGGTGACGGGCGGGGCCTTGTCCTCGGGAGAGGGGATCGTCACCTCGATGAGGTCATTGGGGGTGAGCCGCGTCGACTTGAGCGGCGCGCGTCCGCTGACGAGGACCGCGCCCTCGTCGATGAGTGCGGCGATGCGGGCCCGCGGCATGCCGAGCATGCGTGAAAGGGCGAGGTCGAGGCGCTCGCCGACGAGGGCGTCGGGGACGGGGAGGAGCCGCGAATCGGTCATCGCCGCGCCTCCGGGGCGGCGCTCGCGCGCGCGGATGGCGCTGGGTACTCGTCCTCGTCGGAGGGCAGGAGGATCATCTCGATCGCGAGCCAGATCGCCGCGGCGACGATCCAGATGTCGGCGACGTTGCCGACGAAGAGGCCCCCGTAGTTGAGGAAGTCGATGACGTGGCCCTGGCCGAAGGAGGGCGGTTGAATGGCGCGGTCGACGAGGTTGCCGAGGGCGCCCCCGAGGAGGAGGCCGATCGCGGCGGCGAGTCTCGGCGAGCGCGTGCGCGTCAGACCCCAGACGAGGGCGATGACGATGATGACGGCGAGGACTGTGAAGATCCACGTCGTCGAGGCTCCGAGTGAGAAGGCCGCACCGGAGTTGCGGGTGAGCTGGAGCGAGAAGAGCTCGGCGATGACGGGCCGGCGCTCGCCCTCCTGGAGGGTCGCGAGGGCCCATGCCTTCGAGGCCTGGTCGCTGGCGAGTCCGAGGACCGCGATGATCACGCCGATCGCGCGCGGACCGATCCTCGTGCCTCTCATCGTGTCGCTCATTCGCGTCCTTTCTCGAGCGCTCGGCGCTCCTGGAGTTCTGACTCGGGCCGGTCGTCGCATCATCCTCGCGCGCGGGGGCGCGTCCCGCACGCCGGGGGCCGATGGGGGCTCGGATCGTCCGGGCATGACGATGGCGGCGACGCCAGGGGCGCCGCCGCCATCACCGTCTCGTGGGGGTCACTCGCCGGCGCCGGCGTTGACCTCGTTGAGGAGGGTTTCGAGGTGGCCGCGGAGGCTCGAGCGGTACTCGGACTCGAAGGTGCGCAGCTCGTTGATCTTCGTCTCGAGGAGTCCGCGCTGCTGGTCGAGCTGGGCGAGGATCGTCTCGTGCTGGTTCTGGGCGTCGGCGACGATCTCGTCGCCCTTGGCGCGGGCCTCGGCGATGATGCGCTCGGACTCCTCCTTGCCGTCGCGGACGTATTCGTCGTGGACGCGCTGGGCGAGGGCGAGCATCGAGGTCGCGGACTGAGCGGATTCGGGCATGGCCGCGGCCGGGGCGGCGACGACCGGGGCGACGGGCTCCTCGGCGGGGGACTCTTCGACCGGGGCGGGGGCCTCCTCGGCCGGGGCGGCGGCTTCGACGCCCCCGGAGAGCTCGGCGATGCGGCGTTCGGCCGCTTCGAGCTTCTCCTTGAGGTCCTGGTTCTCCACGTTGAGGGAGTAGATCGTCGACACGACCTCGTCGAGGAACTCGTCGACCTCGACCTGGTCGTATCCCTCGCGGAACTTGACGTACTGGAACTTCTTGTTCAGGACGTCCTCAGTGGTGAGCAGGGCCATGTTCTCGCCTCTCGGTATAGGGATCGATGCGAGCCCGATTCCTATGGACGGTCGCGCATCCGAACGGCCGGTGACGGCCGTTCCTTGACACATCACGGCACATCATAACCGACCGGATAGTCACAGGCACTCCATTGACCACACTGATCGCCTATTTCTCCCCGGGCGAAGAGCCCGCTCAAGCGAGGGAATGAATGAGGATCCCGATCCGCTGGATGATGATGACGGCGACGAAAACGATCATGAATCCGACGTCGAGTGCAACGCCGCCACCGAGACGCAGAGGCGGGATTCGCCGGCGCAGGGCCTTGATCGGCGGATCCGTGAGCGTGTAGACGAGGTTCGCGAGGACGAGGACGGCGCCCCGCGGCCGGAAGGAGGGCGCGAGGAAGCCGATCCAGTCGATGACCATCCGGACGAACATCACGAGCAGGTAGAGGCTCGCGAGGACGTAGACGAGGGTCCCGAGGAGCGCGAGCACCCGTCAGCCCTGATTGAAGAGGGAGCCGCGACGCGAGCCGGAGACGTCCCCGGTGACCTCGATGCTCGAGGGCGAGAGGAGGAAGACGCGGTTCGTCACGCGCTCGATGACGCCGTGAAGGCCGAAGATCAGACCGGCGGCGAAGTCGATGAGCCGACGGGCGTCGTCCTCGTTCATGTCGCTGAGGTTCATGATGACCGGAGTGCCCGAGCGGAAGGCCTCGCCGATCGTCACCGCGTCGGAGTAGGCGCTCGGGTGGACGGTGACGATGCGCGAAAGGTCGGCCGCGGGCTCGGGCTCGACGTTCTCCCGACGCAGGGGCGCCACGACCGGGCGCTCGAGGGGGGCGATCTCGGTGACGGGCGCGATGTCCTCGAAGTCGTCGAAGCGCGCCTGGTCCTCGTCGGCGTCCTCGGGCGTGTACCAGCCCATGAACTTGCGCGCCTTCGCTCCGAACGTTTCCGCCATGTCGTACTCCTCACCCCGTGCCGGCTGGGCCCACGCTAGTGCGCTCGCGCGCAGCGGGCGCGCAGGCGCGTCGGCGAGTCGCGAGTCCGCTCAGGCTGGCAGGACGATCGCGGCGTTGCGCCCGCAGGCGGGATCGCGACGGTAGGAGTGAAGGCGGACGTCCTCGAGGGTGCAGCGCCCGTCGATCGTAATGTCGACGCATCCGCCGCGCGCGAGCTCTGCGCGCGCCCCTTCGACGAGGTCGAGGGCGGGGGTCCCCCACGAGGTCGTGGAGGCAAGCTCGGGGCGGCTCCTCGAGCTCTCGGCGCGCATCTCCTCGGGCACCTCGTAGCAGCTCCCGCAAATCGCTGGGCCGATCGCCGCATGGACGGGTCCGGCGTCGAGGGCTGCGAATCCTTCGAGCGCGCGGGTGAGGATCGCGTCGAGGAGGCCGCGGCGCCCCGCATGGACCGCGGCGACGACGCGCCCCTCATCGGCGGCGAGGAGGACGGGGAGGCAGTCGGCGGTCATGACCGCGACTCCGGGGGCTCCCGGCCACTCGCGGGCGTCGATGAGCAGACCGTCGGCGTCGATGTGGGCGAGCGGATCTTCCGGGTCGAACGCCCGCGCCCCATCCCCGAGGTCGAGGACGGGGGCGGAATCGGCGAGGGTGAGGAGTCCGACCCTGGCCGAGTGCGTCTGGTTCATCCAGAGGATCGGCCGTTCGAGCTCGCGGGCGAGGGCGCGCCTGCGTTCGGCGACGAGGGCGGGATCGTCGCCGACGTGGTGGCCGATGTTCGCCCTCAAGGGGTCGGCGCCCGCACCCGCCTCGACGAGGCGGATCCGGGCGCCGGGGAGCGTGAGCCGCACGGGCGTCAGCGGAGGAAGTCCGGGATGTCGAGATCGGAGAGATTCTCCGATTCCTCATCGAAGATCCTCGGAACCTCGAGTGAGCGGTCCTCGTTGCGCTCGGGCTCGGCCGGGCGCTTCGCGGCGAGGGGGATCGCCCCGGTGCGCGTCGGGACGTCGACGACGGCGCGATGCTGCGGACGGGCGGCCGGAACCTCTCCGAGCGGGCGGGGGGCGGGGGCCGCGGCCGGTGCGGGAGCCGGGGCCTGGGCGGCGGGGGCCGCGGCCGCGGGGACCTGGGCGGGCGCGGAGGCCCACGCGGCGGGGGCCTGGGATTCGGCGGGCTCGTCGAATCCCGCGGCGATGATCGTCACGCGGATCTCATCGCCGAGCGAATCGTCGATGACATTGCCGAAGATGATGTTCGCCTCCGGGTGCACGGCCTCGCGGACGAGCTGCGAGGAGTGGTAGATCTCCTGGAGTCCGAGGTTCGAGCCGCCCTGGAAGAAGAGGAGGACGCCGTGGGCGCCGTCGATCGACGCTTCGAGGAGCGGGGAGGAGATCGCCGTCTCGACGGCGCGCAGGGCGCGGTCCTCGCCCGTGGCGGCGCCGATGCCCATGAGCGCCGACCCGGCGTCCTTCATCACGGACTTCACGTCGTTGAAGTCGACGTTGATGAGGCCCGGGGTCGTGATGAGCTCGGTGATGCCCTGGACGCCGGAGAGGAGGACCTGGTCGGCTGCGCGGAAGGCTTCGATGACCGAGATGTTCGTGTCGGAGATCTCGAGGAGGCGGTCATTCGGGATGACGATGAGGGTGTCGACCTCGGAGCGGAGGGCCGCGACGCCGGTCTCGGCCTGCACCGCACGACGGTTGCCCTCGAAGGTGAAGGGGCGGGTGACGACGCCGACGGTGAGGGCGCCGCCCTCGCGGGCGATCCGCGCAACGACCGGTGCGGCGCCCGTGCCGGTGCCGCCGCCCTCGCCGGCGGTGACGAAGACCATGTCGGCCCCGGCGAGGGACTCGGTGATCTCGTCGACGTGATCCTCGGCGGCCTTGCGACCGACGTTCGGGTCGGCTCCCGCGCCGAGTCCGTGCGTGAGGTCACGGCCGATGTCGAGCTTCGTTTCGGCCTCGGAGAGGAGAAGGGCCTGCGCGTCGGTGTTGATGGCGATGAACTCGACCCCCTTGAGGCCGACGTCGATCATCCGGTTGACGGCGTTGACGCCGCCGCCGCCCACGCCGACGACCTTGATCACTGCGAGGTGGTTCTGCGGTGCCGCCATTGATAACTCCCTTGCCGAAAATCCTTCACCCTCAGGTTGAAGGTTGAGCTTCACCCTGCTCGTTTCCGGGAGAAAGGTAGGGACCCGAGTCGGGCGCATCAAGCGGACACGCGGGAGTGTCGCAGCCCTAGGAGGTGACCGGATGCGCCGGTGCCGACACGTCGTAGACGCTCGCACCGCGCTGGGCGACGAGAACCTCGAGGACCTTCGCCTTCAGGGCGTTGTCCTCCGGCGTCCCCCATACGACCGAAGCCCCCGAGACGAGCGTGAAACTCACCGTCGCGCCGTCCGCCCTCATCGATCCGACCTGCGGCTGGAGGACCTTGCCGAGCGCATTCCACACGACGAGCGCGTCGGCGGCCGCTTCGGCGCGCCCCTCGGACTCGGGGAGCTCGACGAGGGGAAGCGAATCGGGGCGCTCTCCCGTCGTCGAGAAGGCCACCCCGCTCGCATCGACGAGCGTGTACCCGCCGCCGGAGGCTTCGACCATCACGGCCTTCCTCAGGACGAGGGAGATCCTCAGGCCATTGGGCCACGCCCGCAGGGCCTCGGCGGACTCGATCCGCGCGTTCTCCTCGATCGAGGCCTCGATCTTCGAGGTCGCGACCCGCGGGAGCGGCGTCCCGACATAGGGATCGGCGGCCGCACGCGCCTGAGATGCGACCGATTCGTCCGACTGCGCGCCCTCGACGGCGACCGATCCCGCATCGAGCGCGAAGACCGGGGAGAAGAGGAGGAGCCAGACGAGGAAGACGATGGCGACGACCCCACCGGCGCCGAGCGCCGCCGTCCGCATCCGATAGGAGCGCCGCGCACGCTCGCGCTCGCGGAGCCGGTCGGCGAAGTCGCTCGTCGGCGACTCCGCGGAGGGCCCGAGGACCTGAGCGGCATCGGCCTGACCGATCGGGTGGGCGAGCTCGTGCGCCTGGGGCCCGCGCGAGGCTGCGGGCGTGCGCGGGTGGGGCGACGCCGAAGGGGAACGGCCGAGGAGGCGCGACAGGACCGACGGCACGGGCCCGGCCGGGCCGCGTACGGCGCCCTGCGCCGCAGCGCCCTCGTCCTCCCGGCGCCCGGCCCCACCGTCCCCTCGCGCGCCATGGGAGGTCGTCGCGACCTCGGGCCCCGCCGGCGGCCCGGGCTCAGCGGGAACGCGCCGCGAGAAGAATCCGCCGCGGGCGAAGGTGTCGACGCCCTGGCTCGGCGTCCTCGCCCCCGGATCGAGGGGCGCTCGGCGCGCCCCCTGCACGCGGAGGGAGCGCCCGCGCGCGGGCACGCCCTCGGGAGGGGTCTCCGATTCGCCCGGAGCCGCCGGCGCTGCGCCGCTTTCGGGCGTCCTCGAAGGCTCCTCGCCGGAGCGAGGGCGTCCGGGTCGCCGCGGAGCGGGGGGCCTCACGCGCGCTCCGCTTCCGTCCGCCACTGCGCGAGGACGTCGTCGGCGCAGGCGGTGATCGATCCGGCGCCCATCGTGAGGACGATCCCGCCTTCGGGGCACAGCCGCGCCGCGGCGCGCGCAGCGTCATGCATGTCGGGCACGTAGAGGGCGCCCTCGATGCGGGAGGAGATGAGCTCGGCGGTCACTCCGGGCTCGGGGTCCTCGCGCGCGGCGTAGATGTCGGTGAGGACGACCGCGTCCGCGGCCGACAGGGCACGCGCGAAGCGCTCGGCGAAGATCCGCGTCCTCGAGAAGAGGTGGGGCTGGAAGACGACGACGACGGGCCCTTCACCGGCGACGAGTCGGGCCTGCGCGATCGCGGCGCCGACCTCGGTCGGATGGTGCGCGTAGTCGTCGAAGACGCGTCGGCCCGCCGACTCCCCGCGGAATTCGAAGCGGCGCGCGGTCCCGGCGAAGGACTCGAGGCAGCGCGCCATCTCCTCGCGCTCGACTCCGAGCTCGAGCCCGGCGGCCCACGCGGCCGCCGCGTTGAGGACGTTGTGGACGCCGGGCACGGAGAGGCGGATCCGGGTCGCGGCTCCCTCCACGGTGTAGAGCGCGCTCAGCGAATCGGTGCCCGCCTCGACGGAGGAGATGAGGAGATCGGGGGTGATGAGGGACTCCTCGGCCCGCCCGTAGGCAGATCGGAAGAGCGTCGTGTAGGGAAAGAGTGTAGGATAGGGTGTTG
>CAZJTN010000032.1:0-12783 GCA_964548945.1 uncultured Schaalia sp. | reverse complement strand
GCGGCCCGGCGCGCGACGCGGCGGGGGGCTGGGGGGGGGCCCCCCCCCCAACTGGGGGGGGGGCCGGGACCGGGTCGATCACTCCGGAAGGCGCACGCCCGTCGAAGCGGAGAAGTTGTGCTGCTGTCCGGGGAGGATGCGGGCGTGGACGACGCCGCCGCGGCCGGGGGCCGTGCGCGGGGCGACGCGGACGATGAGCTGCTTCGCCGAGCCCTCCTCGCTCGAGCCGAGGCCGTGCGCGGCGTCCGCGCCGGCGAGGTGGCCGTAGATGTAGGCGTCCGAGCCGAGCTCCTCGACGAAGTCGACCTCGATCGGGATCGTGTTCTCGACCTCGGCGGAGACGAGCTCGAGGCCCTCGGGGCGGAAGCCGATCGTGATCTTGCCGCCGTCCTCGGGGACGATCGCGTCGAGCGTCGCCTGGGAGAGCGGGACGCGGGCCGGGCCGAGGATCGCGACGCCGCCCTCGACGTCGAACTTGCCGAGGTTCATCGCCGGGGAGCCGATGAAGCCGGCGACGAAGTCGTTGGCGGGGCGCTCGTACATCTCCTGCGGGGTGCCGACCTGCTGGAGGAGGCCGTTGTTGAGGACCGCGATGCGGTCGCCCATCGTGAGGGCCTCGGTCTGGTCGTGGGTCACGTACACGGTCGTGACGCCGAGCTCGCGCTGGAGCGAGGCGATCTGCGTGCGGGTCTGGACGCGGAGCTTGGCGTCGAGGTTCGACAGCGGCTCGTCCATGAGGAAGACCTGGGGCTTGCGGACGATCGCGCGGCCCATGGCGACGCGCTGGCGCTGGCCGCCGGAGAGGGCCTTCGGCTTGCGGTCGAGATAGGGCTCGAGGTCGAGGATCTTCGCGGCCTCGTCGACTCGCTTGTTGATCTCGTCCTTCGGGGTGCCGGCGATCTTGAGGGCGAAGCCCATGTTCTCGCGCACCGTCATGTGCGGGTAGAGCGCGTAGTTCTGGAAGACCATCGCGATGTCGCGGTTCTTCGGGGGGACGTCCGTGACGTCCTTGTCGCCGATGAAGATGCGGCCGGAGTTCACGTCCTCGAGGCCCGCGAGCATGCGGAGCGAGGTGGACTTGCCGCAGCCGGAGGGGCCGACGAGGACGAGGAACTCGCCGTCCTCGATCTTGAGGTCGAGCTGGTCGACCGAAGGCTTGTCGTTGCCCGGGTAGATGCGGGTCGCCTTGTCGAAGGTGACGGTAGCCATGATGCGATATTTCCTTCCCACCGGCAGGTACGTGCCGGACGATCCGAGTGGGTTGATGATGTGTCCATCGGCGGCATCGCCGATGCGCCGGGCCGCGAGCGCGGCCGACGCCTTCAACCTATCACCGGGCGGCGTCCGGGGCGAATGATCCTCGTCACGCGGGTCCCGGAGTGCGGGGCCGACGCGGGGACGAGGGCGGGGCTCCTCCCCGGGGCGCGCCGCTGCACGCCCCCGCCGGAAACGGGAGGGGCCGCCTGTAGTCTGGTCGGGTGAACGCGGGCGAGGAGATCGGCGGCTACGCGCTCGTGCGCAGACTCGGCACGGGCGGTGTCGGCACGGTCTGGCTCGCCGAGGACGGGGCGGGCGTCCCCGTCGCCCTCAAACTCCTCCATCCCGCCCTCGCGGCCTCGGAGGCGGCGAGGCGCCGCCTTGAAAGGGAGGCGGCGACGGTGAACTCGGTGAAATCGCCGCGGGTCGCCCACGTGGTCGACGTCGAGACGGAGGCGTCCCAGCCCTTCATCGCCTCGGAGTACATCGAAGGTCCGACCCTCGCCGCGCTCCTCATAACGGGTCCGCTCGCGCCCCCGACCCTCGCCGCGCTCGCCGCATCCCTGGCGGAGACGATCCGCTCGGTCCACGCCGCGAGGATCGTCCACCGCGATATCAAGCCCTCGAACATCATCTGCTCGGCTGCGGGCCCGGTCCTCATCGACTTCGGCATCGCGATGAATGACGGGGATGAGCACTTCACGCGGACGGGCCTCGTGTCGGGGACCGCCGGATACACCGCGCCCGAGCTCCTGCGCGCGAAGGAGGCCGATCCGGGCTCGGACTGGTGGGCGTGGGCGGCGACGCTCCTTGGCGCGGCGACGGGCCGTCCGCCCTTCGGCGTCGGCGACGTTCAGGCCCTCGTCATGCGCGTCCTCGCGGGACGGGCCGATACGGCCGGCCTCGATCCGAGGATCGCGGCCGCCCTCATTCCCGCGCTTGCACCCGATCCGAGTGCGAGGCCCGCCCCCGAGGCGCTCGTCTCCACGCTCCTCGCCGCCTTCGGGCTGCCGGGCGGCGTCTGCGAGCCCGACCTCGTCGACTGGGCGGCGGCCTTCGCCCGGGCGCCGCGGGCCGCGGCCGCCGAGGGGGCCGGAGGGGCGACGGAGCTCCTCGCCTCGGCCCTCGTCGATCCTCCCGTCGAGGAGGGCGCGCTCGCGCCGACTCGGACGATGCCGATGGGGGAGGGCGGCGTCGAGCGATTCGGCGCCCCGCCCTCGGGAGGGGAGCTGACGGAGGCCGTCGGCTTCGTCCCCGCCGCCCCGCCCGCCCCGTGGGAGGCGCCGCCCGGCTCCTCGCCCGCCGGGTGGGCCGGTGCCCCGGACTCCCCCTGGGCGGCGGCCTCGGGTGCCGCCCAGCGCGACCCTCAGCCCCTCCCCTGGGCGCCCCTCCCGGCGCCCGGGTACGCGCCCGCGCTCCCCCGCACCTCCTGGGTCCTCGGGCCGGTCCTCCTCATGCCCCTCGCGATGCTCCCCCTCCTTCTCGGCTCGGTGGGCTCCGTCGCCCTCGTCGCGATCCTCCTCGTCGTCGCGACACTCGGGGCCTGCCTCCGGTTCCGGGAGATGCGCCGCTATCGTGCCGGCGGGAAGCGCTCCTCCGACACGGCCGCAATGCTCGGCGCCTCCCCGCTTCTCCTCCTGAGGGCGGGGGGCGGACTCGTCCTCGGCCTCGGGCTCGGCGCGCTCGTCCCCTACGCCGTGTGGACCATGCGCGCGCTCGCGAACTCGGGCGATCCCATGTGGGCGAGGATCCCCGCGCTCCTCGCCTCCCCGACGGCGACGATCGGCGTCGACCCCTTCATCACGGACCCGGTGGAGTCGATCGCGCTGTGGCTCACCGTGTGGGCGGGCCTCGTCCTCGCCTATCTCATGCCGACCAGTGTGGATTGGCGCGACGGGACGAGCCGCTTCGCCTCCTCGGTCCTGGGGGCGGGCTGGATCCGCTTCCTCACGGGCGCGCTGAGCGCCGGGGTGGTTGTCGCCACATGGGTGATCGTCACAGGAGGGCTCGGCTGACGGGACGCGTGCGGGCGCTGCGGCTACTGTGGCCCTGAAACACGACGGAAGGAGTGGCCGATGGCCGCGAAGAAGACTCCCGATGCCGCGCGCCTCAAGGCGCTCGAGATGCGCGAGGCGCAGGCGAAGGCCGACCGGCGGACCAAGGCGATCATCGTCTCCGTCGTCGTGGTCGTCGTCCTCGCCGTCGTCGCGACGGTCGGCATCGTCATCGCCAAGCAGGTGCGCGAGAAGGATGCGGCGATGACCGCGGATCCTGCGACGACTCTCGGGCAGTACGCGGACGGCTCGCCCGTCCTCTACTCCCACCTCGGTGTCGGGCAGCTCGACGAGTCCCTCCCGACTCTCACCGAGTACTTCGATTACACGTGCCACGCCTGCGCGGACATCGACGTCCTCATTGGCGAGAGCGTCTCGGAGGGGGCGACGGCCGGCGAGTACAACCTCGTCCTCCAGCCGGTGACGACCGTCGGCATGGCCTACGCGAGCCCGGCGACGACGGCCGCGCTCGTCGTCGCGCAGAAGGACCCCGAGCACTTCATCGCCTTCCACCACGCGCTGCTCGCCTACTTCGCCTCGCAGTACAACAGCGGCAAGGGCCAGGTCATCCAGGACGAGGAGAAGTCCTGGGAGCAGGTGAAGACGATCGCGAGCGAGGTCGGCGTCCCCGCCAAGGTCGTCGACTCCTTCCCGCTCAACGCGGTGACCGACTACCTCGCGACCTCGACGCAGGCGTGGAACGATGCCGCCGTGAGCGGTCGAGACAGACTCGGCACCCCCGAGTTCGTCAACGACGCCCAGGAGCACATCTCCCTGTCGGGCAATGACGCGGCCTCCGTCCTCGCCTCCGTGAGGACCGGTATGGGCCTTGCGGCGACGATGGACGCCATCGACGACGCCGCCCAATCGAAGTGATCGTCTCCCGGTCCGGGCGATTCGTCCGGGCCGGGACCCCCATGGCAGACTGTGGGGGTCGCCGCCTTAGCTCAGCAGGTAGAGCAGCCGTCTTGTAAACGGCAGGTCATCGGTTCGAACCCGATAGGCGGCTCCGCGCCTTTCGTGCTCCCCCGTGTCGGGAAACTCTTGTCGATGCGTGTCCTGCGGTGTACCCTGCCCTCATCTGGAAACCGATTTTGGTTTTGTAGTTTCCGCAAGGAGGCGGCGATGAAGCGGGAGAACCCGGCTGAACTCAAAGCGCGCATACTCGACGGCGCGATCGACATGTGGAATGAGAAGGGCGTGCGCTTCACGATGAGCGAGCTCGCCGCCCACCTCCGCGTCTCGAAGAAGACCCTCTACGTCCATTTCGCCGACAAGGAGGAACTCCTCGCCGCCGCCGTCGACCACTGGTTCGACGAGGTGAAACTCGCCGAGCGTGCGATCCTCGACGACGAGACCCTCAACCTCCTCGACAAGCTCAGCCGCGTCATCGTCGTCCAGCCCGCCGGTCGCACGCCGATCTCCTGGACCGACGTCGCCCCGACGGCCGCGAAGTACCCGCGCGTGTACGAACGCGTCGTCGAGCGGCTCGAAACGGGATGGGAACCGACCCTCGAGCTCATGCGCGAAGGGATCGAGGCCGGAGTCTTCCGCCCCGTCGACGTCGAACTCGTCCGCGGAGTCGTCGAAGGCGCCTTCGAGCGCCTCCTCTCCGCGCCCCCGATCCACGCCGACTGGAACGAGACCCTCGAAGCGATGATCGACATCGTCCTCTTCGGCATGGTCTCCCGAGGCGATATTGCCCCGAGCACGGCCGCCGACGCGGACGCGGTGACTCTGTGACGAGCTACCCCCTCAACGACGGCTGGTTCTTCACCCCGCGCTGGGACGAGGCCCTCCTGCGCGGCGAGGGCGCCGAGCTCGTCCCCGTGCGCCTCCCGCACACCGTCGCCGAACTCCCCCTCGACTCCTTCGACGACGCGGACATCCAACTCCTCTCCGGCTACGTCCGGACCCTCGACATCCCCGCCGAGTGGGCCGGACGCCTCGTCCGCCTCGTCCTCGAGGGCGCGGCGCAGCGCGCCGAGGTCTTCTGCAACGGCATCCCGGTCGGGGTCCACGCCTGCGGGTGGACCGCCGGGGAGTTCGACCTCAGTGACGCCCTGCGGCCCGGCGAGGAGAACATCCTCGCGATCCGCCTCGATTCGCGCGAGACCCTCGACCAGCCGCCCTTCGGGGGAGTCGTCGACTACCTCGGCTACGGCGGCCTCTACCGCGAGGCCCGACTCGACGTGAGCGCCCCGGCGAGGATCATCGACCTCTTCGCCCGCGCCGACCACCGCGGCGTCCTCGACCTCGAGATCGACACGAGCGACGAGGCCCGCGGCCACGCGCTCGAGGTCACCGTCGCCGACGAGTCGGGAGCGATCCTCGCGACCGGCCGCCTCGACCCCGTCACCCGACGCCGGGAGTCCCTCGTCCTCGAGGTCCCCGGCGCGCGCCCCTGGAGCCCCGAGGACCCGGCCCTCCACACCGTCTCCGCCCTCCTCATCGACGAGGACGGGGCCGACATCGACCGGGCGGAGATCCGCACGGGCTTCCGGAGCGTCGAATGGGGCGCCGAGGGCCTCGCCATCAACGGGAGGATCGTCCCCATCCGCGGCCTCAACCGCCACCAGGCCTACCCGGTCCTCGGCTACGCGGCACCCGCCCGCGCCCAGCGGCGCGACGCCGACATCCTCCGCGACGAGCTCGGATGCACCCTCGTGCGAACGAGCCACTACCCGCAGTCGCACCACTTCATCGACCGATGCGACGAGCTCGGCCTCCTCGTCCTCACCGAGATCCCCGGATGGCAGCACATCGGGGGAGCGGAGTGGAAGGACCTCGCCGTGCAGAACACGCGCGACATGGTCCGCCAATGGCGCAACCACCCCTCGATCATCGCCTGGGGCGTGCGGATCAACGAGAGCCCGGACGACGACGGGCTCTACGCGAGGACGAACGCCGCGGCCCGCGAACTCGACCCGACGAGGCCGACGACCGGCATCCGCAACTTCCCCCACTCGCACCTCCTCGAGGACGTCTTCGCGTACAACGACTTCGTTCACTCGGGCGCCAACCGCGGTGTCGACCCGAAGGCGAAGATCACCCCCGACCCTTCGAAGGGCTACCTCGTCTCCGAACACAACGGGCACATGTTCCCGACGAAGTCGACCGATGACGAGGAGCACCGCCTCTCCCAGGCCCTGCGGCACGCCCGCGTCCTCGACGACGCCCTCGCCGCGCCGGGGATCGCCGGTGCCGTCGGCTGGTGCATGACCGATTACCACACGCACCGCGACTTCGGTTCGGGCGACCGCGTCTGCCACCACGGCGTGATGGACCAGTTCCGCAATCCGAAGCTCGCCGCCGCCCTCTACGCCTCCCAGGCCGAAGGGGCGCCCGTCCTCGTCCCGAGCTCCTCCATGGACATCGGCGAGCACCCGGGCGGCGCCCTCGGGACCATCGCGGTCTTCACGAACGCGGACGCCGTGCGCCTGTTCCGCAACGAGGAACTCGTCGGGGAGTTCCGCCCCGACCGGAGCGCCTACCCGGGGCTCCCGCACCCGCCCATCCTCATCGAGGACAGGATCGGCGACCTCCTCGAACGCCACGAGGGGATGGACCGGCGGACCGCCGAGCGCGTCAAGCGCGTCCTCCGCGACGCCGCCGAGCACGGAGCGACGGGCATGACGCCGAGGAGCCTGGCGACCGCCGCCTGGCTCGCTGCGACGAAGCGCTTCACCCTCGAAGAGGGGACGCGCCTCTACAACACGTGGATCGCCTCCTGGGGCGGGGAGGCCGTCGTCTGGCGCTTCGACGCCGTGAAGGACGGCGAGGTCGTCGCCTCGAGCGAGCGCACCCCGGGCAAGCGACTCCTCCTCGAGGCCGATGCCGACACGAGACGACTCGTCGACGCCGACACCTGGGACATGGCCTCGATCCGCGTGCGCGCCCTCGACGAGTACGGGGCCCCGCGCGTCTACGCGCGCCGGGTCCTCCGTTTCGCACTCGAAGGGGACGCCGAACTCATCGGCCCGGATGCGGTCGCCCTCTGGGGCGGCGCCGCGGGAACGGCGATCCGCACTCTCGGGAGGTCGGGCTCGGCCCGCCTCACCATCACCTGCGAGGGCGCCGAAGCCCTCGTCCTCGATTTCGACATCGCGCGCGAGGAGGCGCCGACATGGAAATGACCGCAGGCCCCACGGGGAGGGGACGGGTTCTCGGCTACGGCGTCGGCGCCATCGGCAAGGACATGGTCTACGCCCTCGTCTCGGGCTTCATCCTCTACTTCTCCAACGACGTCCTCGGGGCCTCGGGCACCTTCATCGGCATCATGATGATGGCGGCCCGCGTCTTCGACGCTGTCAACGACCCGATCATGGGGATCGTCGTCGAGAAGACCCGGACCCGCTGGGGCCGCTTCCGCCCGTGGATCTTCAGCGGCACGGTCCTCAACGCCCTCGTCCTCTACGCGATGTTCGCCGTCCCCGAGTCGATGACCGGGACCGGGCTCCTCGTGTGGATGTCGGTCGCCTACGTCCTGTGGGGCGTCACCTACACCCTCATGGACATCCCCTTCTGGTCGATGATCCCCGCGATCACGAGCCCGGGGAAGGACCGCGAGGCGATGGCCGTCGTCGGGCGGACCTGCGCGGCCGTCGGCTACGCCGTCCCGACGGTCGCGACGATGCTCGTCGTCGTGCGGGTCGGCTCGGGGGAGCGGGACGGCTTCGCGGCCCTCGCCGCTCTCGTCGCCGTGATCTTCATCCTCGCCGAGCTCGTCACCGTTCTCCTCGTCAAGGAGCCGAATGCGGATTCCGCCCCCCGGGCGGCCTCCGCGCCCGCCCCCTCGCCGAGGATCTCCGAGATGTTCCGCGCGCTCTTCGCCAATGACCAGGCGATGGTCGTCGTCGTCGGCATCGTCGTCTTCAACGCCTCCCTCTACCTCACCTCGCAGCTCGCCGTCTACTTCTTCAAGTACGACATGGGCAACTCCGACCTCTTCAGCCTCTTCGGCGCGGTCGGGGGCGCGGGGCAGATCCTCGCGATGGCCTCCCTGCCCCTTCTGCGCAGGCGGTGGAGCGCGCGAACGATCCTCACCGGTGCGATCTCAACGACGATCCTCGGCTACGCGCTCCTCTTCGTCCTCGCCCTCGCCGGCGTCCGGGCGGTTCCCGCGCTCGCCTTCTGCGCCTTCGTCATCTACATCGGCTTCGGGCTCGCGACGGTCCTCACGACCGTCTTCCTCGCCGACACCGTCGACTACGGCGAGGCCCGCACCGGCAGGCGCGACGAGGCCGTGATCTTCTCGATGCAGACCTTCGTCGTCAAACTCGCCTCGGCCCTCTCCGTCCTCCTGGCCGGCGTGGGCCTCGACGTCATCGGGATCGACCGGAATGCCGCGACGCAGAGTGCGGGCGCCCTCATGGGATTGCGCGTCCTCATGATGCTCATCCCCGTCGCGGGCATCCTCTTCGCCCTCCTCTTCCTCCGCGCGCGCTACCGCCTCGACGAGGCCGAGCTCGCCCGCATCGCCGCGGCGCTTCGCCGCTCGGAGCCCGCCGCACCCGCCTCGGGGCGGGAAGCGGTCGCGAGCGCGCCCGCCGCGGGGAACGAGGCCGGAAGCGACCTGCCCGGACGCGGGGAGTGACAGGGCGATGATCCGTCTCGTCGACGGCGTGTGGTGCGTCGAGACCGCGAACACGGGCTACTACCTCGCCGAACGCGGCCCCCTCGTCGAGCACCTTCACTACGGGCGCCGCCTCTCCCCGAGCCTCGAAGCGCTCCGCGCGAGGATCGCCGTCCCCATGGGGACCGATGTCATCCACGACGACTCCTCGGACCCGGCCCTCTCCCTGCTCCACCTCGGTCTTGAGATCTCCCCGCTCGACAAGGGCGACTACCGGGCGCCCGCACTCGCGATGCGCGATGCGCGCGGCTCCGGCGTGCACGACGTGCGCCTCGACTCGATCGAGGTCCTCCCCGCCGCGCCGGGGGCCGGGGCCCTCCCGCAGGTCCACGGCGGCGGCGAGACCCTCGTCGTGAGGGCGGCCGCCTCCTCGGGTGCGCTCGTCGAGCGCTTCTACACGCCCCTTGAGGACTGCGACGTCCTCGTCATGCGGACCCGCGTGACGAATCGGGGGAAGGGCCCGCTCCTCCTCGAGCGGATCCTCTCCTTCCAGCTCGACCTTCCCGGGACCGACTGGGAGCTCGTCTCCTTCACGGGAGCATGGGCCCGCGAATTCACACCCCGGCGCCGCCCCGCCCGGGCCGGCGCCCTCGTCCTCGGCTCGCGCTCGGGAGTCTCCTCCCACTACGCGAACCCCTTCGCGATGGTCTGCGCACCCGGGGCGAGTGAGACCGCCGGCGAAGTCTACGGGACGAACCTCCTGTGGTCGGGCTCGCATGCGACGATCCTCGATGCGGGTCCCTACGCGAGGACGCGCCTTCTGACGGGCCTCCAGCCCGAGGGCTTCGCGTGGACGCTCGCCCCCGGGGAATCCTTCGACGCGCCCGAGGCGGTCCTCGCCTACTCGGACCGCGGATTCGAGGGCCTGAGCCGCTCCATGCACGCCCTCGTCCGCGAGCACATCGTCCCCACGCGCTGGGCGCATGCGCCCCGTCCCGTCCTCGTCAATACCTGGGAGGCGATGTACTTCGACCTCACGGAGAAGCGCCTCGACGCCCTCGCGCGCTCGGCCGCTTCGATCGGGGCCGAGCTCTTCGTCCTCGACGACGGATGGTTCGGGCGGCGGACCTCCGATGAGCGCGGGCTCGGGGATCTCACGGTCAACCGCAAGCGCCTGCCAGCGGGGCTCAGCGGCCTGGGCGGGCGGCTGAAGAGGCGCGGCCTCGATTTCGGAGTGTGGGTCGAACCGGAGATGGTGAACCGCGACTCCGAGCTTTTCGAGGCGCATCCCGAGTGGGTTCTCGCCGACCCGCTCTCCGAGCCCTCCCCGAGCCGTCACCAATTCGTCCTCGACCTGTGCCGACCCGAGGTTCAGGACCACCTCATCTCCGCGATCGGCGCCCTTCTCGACTCCGCGCCGATCCGCTACGTCAAGTGGGACATGAACCGTCACCACTGCGACCGATTCAGCCCGGCCCTGCCCGAGCAGGGGCGCCTCGATGTCGCGTGGACTCTCGGCCTGTATCGCGTGCTCCGCGAGGTCACCTCCGCCCATCCGGAGGTCCTTTTCGAGTCCTGCGCCTCCGGCGGGAACCGGGTCGACCTCGGGATGGCCTCCTTCATGGCCCAGGTGTGGCTCTCCGACGACACGGACGCGTGGGAGCGCGCGAAGATCCAGACGGGTGCGAGCTACGGCTATCCGCAGTCCCTGTGGGGCTCGCACGTCGGCGCCTCCCCGAATCATCAGACGCTGCGGGTCTCCTCGATCGAGGCGCGTTTCGATGTCGCCGCCTTCGGCCTCCTCGGTTACGAGCTCGACCTCGGGGCCCTGTCGCCCGCCGAGCTCCGCGCGGTCACGGAGCAGGTCCGCTTCTACTCCGCGCACCGCGAGCTCTTCCAATTCGGGGACTGGTACCGGCTCCGCTCGCCCTTCGACGCCGAGGAGTGCGCGTGGATGCTCGTCGGGGAGGGGGCCGCTTCGGCGGCCGTCCTCGAAATGGTCGGACGGGCGCGGCCCAACGCCGAGGCGCTCCCGCTCGTCCTGCGCGGACTCGACCCTCAGGCCCGCTATCGCGTGGAGACCCGCGAGGAGATGCTCGACCCGCGGGTCTTCGGCTCGCTCATCAATACGGCGCTGCCGGTGAAGGTCGATCACGAGGGCGCGCTCGTGAGGGCGGTCGCCCGGCATCGTCCGATGCGCACCGAATCCTTCGTCTGTGAAGCCTCCGGGGATCTCCTCATGAGCGCGGGTCTGCGCCTTCCGCAGCGCTTCACGGGGGCGGGCTTCGCCGAGGGGATGCGGGTCATGCCGGACAATTCGGCGAGGATCCACCTGCTCGAACGCCTCCCCTGACGGGCCGATTCCCCCCGGCGAGCAGCCGCCCCGCCCCCGTCTCGACCCCCGCCCCCTCCGTGCCCTCCCCTCCGCCGAGAGCATTACCTCTGTCCGCAGAGAGCATGACTTCTCCGCCCTCGTCCGTGCCCTCGACCCCGCAGGCGGGCATGGTGACGGGTGCCATGTGCGGGGAACTCGGCACGCGTTGATGGTCCCTTAGCGCTCCGCTCGCCGCTGAGCGCTGAGGCTGTGCATGCGCCTCCCTGGAGGAGTCTTGCGCGGTCGCGGCATTCGGAGCCCTCGAGGAGATCAGTGAAGGCGCACTGCTCGAGCGGCATGCGGAAGACCTCGGACGCGAATTCGACGAGCGCGAGGCGGTCTCAGGCGCGACGATCGACTGCACGACAGAGCTCGCGATCCTTAGCCGGCCCGCCACTACCGGCGATAGTCTGCCGCTATGAAGATGCAGGCAGCGGTGCTCCGCGGAATCGGCGATGTCGGACTCGAGACCCGCGAGGTGCCAGAGCCGGGTCCCGGCGAGGTCCTCCTCTCGATCGAGGCGAACACGATCTGCGGGACGGATCTGCGAATCATCTCGGGGGAGAAGACGGCGGGAGTGCGTCCCGGCGTCATCATGGGCCACGAGTTCGCGGGCCGGATCGCCGCGATCGGCGAGGGCGTTGAGGGGTACGAGGTCGGGCGCCAGGCGACCTGCTCGATCGTCCTGTCCTGCGGGCGCTGCGCGCCCTGTCGGATCGGGCGCGAACACCTGTGCGCGAACCTCCGGCTCATCGGATACGAGATCGACGGGGGTCTCGCCGAGTACCTCCTCGTCCCGGCGGAAGCGGTCGCCCGAGGCAACCTCATCATGGCGCCGCGCGAACTCGACGCGACCCTCCTCGCGCTCGCCGAACCTCTGAGCTGCGTTCTCAACGGCGCCGACCTCGTGAATACGCGACCCGGCGACTCGGTCGTCGTTCTCGGCACCGGGCCGATCGGGCTCCTCCATATCGCCCTCGCGAAGGCGCAGGGCGCGACGCGGATCGTCGCCGTCGGGCGGGCGAATCGACTCGAAGCGGCGGTGCGGGCCGGGGCGGACGAGACCCTCGCCCTCGAGGGCCCCGAAATGGTCGCCGCAGTGCGCGACATCCTCCCGGGCGGTGCCGACGTCGTCATCGTCGCGGTCGGGGACCTCGCTCTTGCCGAGTACGCGCTCGAGGTCGCCGGGATCGGCGCGCGCGTCAGTTACTTCGCGGGCTTCCCGAAGGGGAGGATGAGCGAGATCGATCCGAACCTCATCCACTACCGGGAGATCCAGGTGAGCGGAGGGTCGAATGCGCGGCGCCAGGATGTGCGCCGAGCGGTCGATCTTCTCGCCGGCGGGGGACTTGCGATCGACCACCTCGTCACGCATGTCGTCCCGCTCGAGCGCTTCGACGATGCGCTCGCCGCGGTCCGCGATCGCGCCGGCCTCAAGGTCGCGGTGACGCCGCGCTGAAGCCTTTCGAAGCCCCTCCGACGCCGTCAGCACTGCCGATGAGCGCGGCGCGGCGACGAGGGGC
>CAZJTN010000031.1:0-12951 GCA_964548945.1 uncultured Schaalia sp. | reverse complement strand
GATGGAATCTCGTGACTGGAGTTCAGACGTGTGCTCTTCCGATCTGGCCGCCTCCGCCTGTCCCTGGGCCCGCAGGATCGCGGACTCCTTCTCGCCCTCGGCCTGGAGGATCTGGGATTGGCGGACGCCCTCGGCGGTGAGGATCGCGGCGCGCTTGTCGCGCTCGGCGCGAAGCTGCTGCTCCATCGCCTGCTGGATCGAGGGCGGCGGGTCGATCGCCTTGAGCTCGACGCGATTGACGCGAATGCCCCAGCGCCCCGTCGCTTCGTCGAGGACGCCGCGCAGCTGGGTGTTGATCGAGTCGCGGCTCGTCAGCGTCTGTTCAAGGTCGAGGGAGCCGATGACGTTCCTCAGGGTCGTCACCGTGAGCTGCTCGATCGCCTGGATGAAGTTCGCGATCTCGTAGGTCGCGTGCATGGGGTCGGTGACCTGGTAGTAGATCACCGAGTCGATGGAGACGACGACGTTGTCGGCGGTGATGACGGGTTGGGGCGGGAAGCTCGTCACCTGTTCGCGCAGGTCGACGCGCGCGGCGATGCGGTCGATGAAGGGGACGACGACGTGGAATCCTCCGTAGAGGACCCCGTGGAACTTGCCGAGTCGTTCGATGACGAGGGCGCGCGACTGGGGGACGATCTGGACGGCCCGCGCAAGGCCGATGACGACGAGGATGACGAGGAGGAGCAGGACGATCCATCCTCCGGAGAAATCGTTCACGAGCGGGGTCCTTCCCTATTGGGCCTGAGGGGGGCGACGATCGCGGTCGCGCCGTCGATCTCTTCGACGAGGACGCGCGCCCCGACTGCGAGGAGCGGACCGCGCGAGCGCGCCGACCAGAGCTCCCCGTCGAGGCGGATGCGCCCGTCGTGGGCGTCGACGGCCTCGAGGACGCGCGCCTCGCGCCCGATGAGGGCGTGGACGTTCGTCACGACCTCGGGGGCGGAGTCGAGGAAGCGCCGCTTCATCGCGGGGCGC
Organism: uncultured Schaalia sp.; assembly: GCA_964548945.1. GTDB lineage: Bacteria > Actinomycetota > Actinomycetes > Actinomycetales > Actinomycetaceae > Pauljensenia. Next base: position 11,976 of record CAZJTN010000031.1, on the reverse strand, counting down.
GCGAGGACGAGGAGGAGGATCGCAACGAGGGCGAAGACCCCGACCTGGAGGGCGGTTCCCGCGCCGAGCGCCGCCGCGCCTCCAGCGCCGAGGGCGCCGCCGGCGAGCATGAGGAAGACGAAGTCGACGGTGCCGATCTCGATGATCCCGAGGACGACGGCGGCGATGAGCCACCACAGGGCGTGGGTCATGATCAGCTCCTCGGAAGGCCGCGCGCCCACCAGCGTCCGGAGTCGCGTCCGGCGGTGAGCGGGAGTTCGTAGGCGGCGGAGAGCCCGACCCCGGTGATCACCTCGTCGACCGGGCCCTGGTGGAGGATCGCGCCGCCTGCCATGAGGGCGGCGTGGGTGATCCCCGAGGGGATCTCTTCGAGCTGGTGGGTGACGAGGATGAGCTGGGGTGCTCTCGGGCCGGCGATGATCTCCTCGAGGGCCCCGAGGAGGAGTTCGCGCGCACCGAGATCGAGGCCGGCGGTCGGCTCGTCGAGGACGAGGACTTCCGGGTCGGACATGAGGGAGCGCGCGAGGAGGACTCTTTGGGCTTCGCCCTCGGAGAGGGTGCGGAATTCCCTCTCGGCGAGGCGCGAGATCCCGAAGGCGGCGAGGAGGTCCTCGGCGCGCTCCTCGTCCTCGGCCTCGTACTCCTCTGCGCGGTGGACGGTGACCCCCCAGGCGGCGGTGCGCACGAGGTCCCTCGCCTTCTGACCGCCGGGGATGGAGAGCGCGGAGGACTTCGAGACGAGGGCGACGCGCGCCGCGAGCTCGGCCTGGGGGATCGCCGCGACCTCGACGCCGTCGAGGCGGGCACTGCCCGAGCTGAGCCGGAGCCTGCCGGTCGCCGCGCGGACGAGGCTCGTCTTGCCCGCGCCATTGGGGCCGAGGACGACCCAGTGCTCGCCGAGGGAGGTGTTCCAGGTGACGCCGTCGAGGATCCTCGTGTCCCGCTTGACGAGGACGGCGCTGTCGAGAGAGAGGACGAAAGTCATGCCCCCAGCCTACCCGCGCTTCCCCTCGGCGCTCAGACGAGCTCGCGGTAGAGCGCGGCCGTCTTCTCGCCGATGGCGTCCCAGGAGAAGTGATCGCGCGCCCGCGCGCGCCCCGCGGCTCCCATCCGCGCCGCTAGTCCGGCGTCGTCGAGGACGGCGATGAGGCGTTCGGCCATGTCCCGCTCGAAGCGCTCGGGGTCGAGGGGGGTGCCCGTTCCATCCGTCATCTGCTCGATCGGGACGAGGAAGCCGGTTTCGCCGTCGACGATGACGTCGGGGATGCCGCCGGTCGCGGTGCCGACGACGGGGAGGCCGAGGGCCATCGCCTCGAGGTTGACGATCCCGAGGGGCTCGTAGACCGAGGGCGTGATGAAGACCGTTGAGGCGTCGAGGATCGCCGCGACCTCGGGCTGGGGGAGCATCTCGGAGATGAGGACGACGCCGGATCGCGCGGCGCGGAGTCCGGCGACGAGGCCCTCGACTTCGGCGGCGATCTCGGGGGTGTCGGGCGCTCCTGCGCACAGGACGATCTGGACGTCCTCGGGGAGGAGGCGCGCGGCGCGGAGGAAGTGCGCGAGCCCCTTCTGACGGGTGATCCGGCCGACGAAGACGACGGTGCGGCGCCCGGGGTCGATGCCGTGTTCCGCGAGGACGCGTTCCTGGAGCGCGCGCCCCTCCTCGCCCTCGGGCGCGCGCCACTTCGTGAGGTCGATGCCGTTGTGGATGACGCGGACGCGCTCGGGATCGACCGCCGGGTAGGAGCGGAGGATGTCCTCGCGCATCCCCGTCGAGACGGCGACGATCGCGGCCGCCGCCTCGTAGGCGGTCTTCTCGACGAAGGAGGAGACGCGGTAGCCGCCCCCGAGCTGCTCGGCCTTCCACGGGCGCAGAGGCTCGAGGGAATGCGCGGAGATGACGTGGGGGACGCCGTGGAGGAGTGAGGCGAGGTGGCCGGCGAAATTCGCGTACCAGGTGTGGGAGTGGACGAGTTCGGTCCCTTCGCAGGCCTGGGCGATCTCGAGGTCGACGCCGAGGGTGCGCAGGGCGGCGTTCGCGCCCGCGAGCTCGGCGATCTCGGGGTGCCCGAGGACGCCGGGCTCCGCCCCGGGGCCCCCGGGCTCGCGCGGGCCGTCGAAGGCGTGGACGCGCAGATCCTCGATGCGCGGGCGGAGGACCTTCGCGAGCTCGGCGACGTGAACGCCGGCGCCGCCGTAGACGTGCGGCGGGTATTCGCGGGTGAGGAGATCGACGCGCATGGGGGTCCCTTTCGATGTGCGGGGCGAGGATCGACGCCCTCCAGCCTAGCGCGCGGTGACCCCGGTCACTGGCCTCCCGGGAGGATTCCGAGCACGGGGGCGGGAGGCGCCGACGGCGCACACAGTGTGATCGGCGCCACGCTGTGAGATTTGCCTGCGCGCTCACCGCGCCCCCCGTACCCTTGGTGCATGGCGAAAAACCACGTGCTCGCAATCGTTCTTGCAGGCGGCGAAGGAAAGCGGCTCATGCCGCTCACCGAGGACCGGGCCAAGCCCGCCGTCCCCTTCGGCGGCCATTTCCGACTCATCGACTTCGCGCTCTCGAACATTGTGAACTCCGGCTACCTCAAGGTCGTCGTCCTCACGCAGTACAAGTCGCATTCCCTCGACCGGCACGTGACGAAGACGTGGTACACCTCCCCGCTCCTCGGCAACTTCATCGCCCCGGTCCCCGCCCAGCAGCGTCGCGGACCCCACTGGTACCTCGGGAGCGCGGACGCGATCTACCAGTCGCTGAACATCGTTGATGACGAGAACCCCGACTACATCGTCATCATCGGCGCGGACAACATCTACCGCATGGACTTCTCCCAGATGGTCCAGCACCACATCGACTCGGGCCTGCCCGCCACGGTCGCCGGCATCCGCCAGCCCATCGAGCTCGCCCCCGCGCTCGGCGTCATCGATTCGCAGGGCGGTGTCATCAAGGAGTTCCTCGAGAAGCCGAAGCAGGCCCAGGGCCTGCCCGATGACCCGACGAAGGTCCTCGCCTCGATGGGCAACTACGTCTTCACGACGAAGGACCTCATCGCGGCCCTGCGCGAAGACGCCCACAACCCCGATTCGAAGCACGACATGGGCGGGAACATCATTCCCTGGTTCGTCGCGCGCGGGGAATGCGGCGTCTACGACTTCCAGGACAACGACGTGCCCGGCTCGACCGACCGCGACCGCAACTACTGGCGCGACGTCGGTACTCTCGACGCCTACTACGACGCGAACATGGACCTCATCTCCGTCCACCCGGTGTTCAACCTCTACAACCGCGAGTGGCCGACGATGACGATGATCGACGGTTCCCTGCCTCCGGCGAAGTTCGTGTACGGCGACGAGCACTCGCGCATGGGCCATGCGGTCGATTCCTTCGTCTCGCCCGGCGTCATCGTCTCCGGTGGCGAGGTCTACCACTCGATCGTCTCCCCGAACTGCTACGTCCATTCCTGGGCGCAGGTGACGGATTCGGTCCTCATGCACGGATGCCGGATCGGGCGCCATGCGGTCGTTGCGAAGGCGATCCTCGACAAGAACGTCGTCGTCGAAGAGGGCGCGGTCGTCGGCCTCGACCTCGAACGCGACCTCGAGAGGGGCTACACGGTCACGGAGTCGGGAATCACGATCGTCCCGAAGGACGCGGTCGTCACCCGGTGAACGAGGAGATGCCCGCGGTCCTCCCGACCCCCTTCAGCTATGGGAGGACCGCATCCTCCCCCGCGCCCGGACTCATCGTCACCGATGTCGACTCCACCCTCATCGCCGAGGAGGTCATTGAAGAGCTCGCGGCCCGTGCCGGCACGCGCGAGCGCGTCGCCGCGATCACGGCCCGCGCGATGAACGGTGAGATCGACTTCGCCGAGTCCCTGCGCGAGCGCGTCGCCACCCTCGAAGGCGTTGGCGCCGCAGTCTTCGAGGAGGTCCTCGACGAGATCCATCCGACGCCGGGGGCCCAGGAGCTCATCGATGCGGTCCACGCCCACGGCGGCGCCTTCGGCGTGGTCTCCGGAGGATTCGAGGAGGTCGTCGCCCCGCTCGCCAGGCGCATGGGGATCGACCACCACCTCGCGAACCGTCTCGAGGTGGCCGGCGGCGTCCTCACGGGCCGCGTCCTCGGCGAGATCGTCACGGCGAAGGCGAAGGCCGCCGCCCTGGAGTCCTGGGCGCGCGCGCACGGCCTCGATCTCGCGCGCACGGTCGCGATCGGGGACGGCGCCAATGACATCCCGATGATGCGACGGGCGGGCCTGGGCATCGCCTTCTGCGCGAAGCCCTCGGTGCGCGACGCGATGGACCACGCGCTCGACGTCCGCCGCCTCGATCTGCTCATCCCCGCCCTCGGACTCGACTGAGCCGCCCTCAGGCTCTCGCGCCGATCGGGCCCGTCCGAGTCCGGCCGATCAGAGCCGCGCGGCTCGGCGTCTGAGCTGCGCATCGGCCGGTCCGACGCTGCCCGTGAACTCACCGCCGGCACTCGATTCGACGATGCGGAGCACCTCCCCGTCCCAGGAGCGCATCCAGGTCCGGGCGAAGCCGACGAGGCCGCGGGGGTAGACCTCCTGGGCGGGGGCCGCCGCGAGGATCTCGAGCTCGTCGAGGTCCCACCACTTCTGCTCGTCGATGACCTCGCGCTCGAGATCGGTCCACCCCTCATCGGCGAGGTCGACGGCCGTCGTCCGCGCGAGGTAGAACCACTCGTCCTGCCGGGCGGTGACGGCGAGGAAATCGAATTCGGCGCTCCGGTAGGCGACGGGTCCTTCGAGGGACTCGGGGCGAATGCGGATCCCCGTCTCCTCGAAGAGCTCACGGACCGCCGCGTCTCGCGGCCCCTCCCCCGCCATGATCCCGCCGCCGATGGTGAACCACCAGTGGCGCTGGGGCGCATCGCGATCGTGTCCGCGTGCGAGGAGGAGGCGTCCCCTCGCGTCGAAGACGAGGACGCGCGCCGCCTCCCGGTGCGGCACCCCGTCCTCGTCGAGGGGCCACTCCTCTCCGAGGGCGCTCATCGGCTCCGGCCCGTGACGAGCTCGAGGAACTCCTCGCGGTGCGCGGTGGCCGCGGCGAGGAGCTCGCGGTCGCGCGCGACGCGCGCGGGCTCCGCGCCGCGCCTCACCATCACGGCGCCGTCCAGGCCGAGCGAGGCGAGCTCGACGAGGAAGTCGTCCATCGCCCGCAGGGCCCTCGGCCCGCCCGCCCGAGCCCATGCCCGCGCCGCCTTCCTCGCCGCCTCGGAGGTCACGAGGTCGATCTCCGAGGGGAGGACCCAGCCGGTGCGCGCATAGGCTTCGAGGCCGAGTCGGATCGCCGCCGCCTCACGCCTCGACAGGGCGAGGAGCAGAGCGAGCCAGGCGATGAAGAAGGGAACCTCGATGAGGAGGTAGGCGAGGAACCAGGTTCCGGCCTCGAGCGAGGAGAGGAGGTTCCACAGCGCGTGCGTCGCAACCGCGGCGATCCACCCGAGGACGGGGACGACGATTCGTCCCGGGGCTCGCCGGGCCCGCACGACCGCCCAGGCGAGCACCATGCCGGTGAAGGAGGTCGCCATCGGGTGGACGAAGGGGCTGAATACGCCGCGCAGGACGAGGGTGACGGTGAGCGCGGTGGCGGACTCCTGGGATGCCTGGATGAAGTACTGCATGTTCTCGATGAAGGCGAAGCCCGCGCCGACGAATCCGGCGTAAACCGCCCCGTCGAGGACGGAGTGAATGGTTTCGCGGCGCACGAGGACGATGAGGAGCACCCCGACGCCCTTCGCGCTCTCCTCGACGATCGGAGCGACCGCGACGGCGGTCGCGAGCATCGCGGAGTCGGCGTCCCCAGTCGCGGCCTCCGCCGAGAAGAGGAAGGCGGAGTTGACGGCGGAGGCGAAGAGGATCGCGAGCCCCGCCCCCCAGACGAAGGCCGCGGTCTTCGTCCACGCAGGTTCGGGCTCCCAACGATCGACCCTCCCGAGGACGGCGAGGACGATCACGAGAGGGAGGAGCGCGTAGAGCGCGACGTGGCCGACGGTCGAGGCGCCCGCGAGGCCGAGGTAGCCGAGGATCGACAGGGCGATCGCCCCCGCGCCGATCACGGTGACGACGAGTTCGAAGACGGGAGCGCGCCGACGCGGGGCCGGCACGCGCCATGCGGGCGCGGGCCGGGAGGGCCCCGAGAAGGGCTGGGCGGATCCGGTGTTCAGCGCCGCCCCCTCATTCGTCGGCCGCGGCCGGGCCGGAGTCGGAGGCGAGCGCCCGTCGGGTCTGGGCGATCCTCTGGATCACCGTGACGAGGGAGGCGAAGGCGACCCAGCTCAGGGCGAGGGCGAGCCACCACTGCCCCCACCCGAAACCCGTGAAACCGGCGCCGACGAGAGCGATGACGAGGCGATCGGTCCGCTCGGCGATGCCGGCCGTCGCGTCGACGCCGATCGACTCGGCGCGGGCGCGCGCATAGGGGACGGCGGCCGCGCCGACCGTCGAGACGAGCGCCGCGACGAGCGTCCACGTGCGCATGGTCCCCTGGGGCATCGTGAGCGCCGCGTAGGCGGCGAGGGAGGCGAAAACCGCTCCGTCTGCAAGACGGTCGAGGGTCGAATCGAGGAAGGCCCCGAATCGGCTCCCGCCCGTCGTCAGGCGCGCGAGGGTCCCGTCCATCGAATCGGCGAAGAGGACGACCCCGAGGAGGACGGCGCCCTGCCAGAGCCTCCCGAAGGGCAGGGTCGCGATCGCGACACCGATGGAGAGGAGGGAACCGGTGATCGTCACCTGGTCGGGGGTGACGCCGAGGCGCGCGAGCAGGCGCGCGGGCGGGGTGAAGACCGCCTTCGTGATCGAACGACCATGAGTGCCGAGCATCAGTTCTCCTTCGGCCAGGCGGCGGCGAGCCTCGCCCGTCCGTCCGCGAGCAGTTCGGGCACCGCTTTGACGCGGGCGAGGATCGGGAGGAAGTTCGCATCCCCGAGCCACCTCGGGACGATGTGCTGGTGGAGGTGGGCGGCGATGCCGGCCCCGGCGACCTCTCCCTGGTTCATCCCGAGATTGAAACCGGCCGGTCCGGCGCAGCGGCGCAGGACCCGCATCGCCTCAGCGGTGAGTTCGCCGATCTCGACCCTCTCCGCATCCGTGAGCTCGGTGTAGTCCGAGACGTGACGGTAGGGGCACACGAGGAGATGCCCGGAATTGTAGGGGAAGAGGTTCATGAGGACGAAGGAGGTCTCTCCCCTGTGGACGATGAGCCCGTCCTCGTCCGAGCGCTGGGGCGCAGCGCAGAAAGGGCAGCTCGCATCCGTCGCGTCCGCGGGCTTGCCCTCCCCGCGAATGTAGGCCATCCGATACGGGGTCCAGAACCTCGAGAAGGCATCGGGAACCCCCGCCAGCGAGCGGGAGTCCTCCACCGGCAGGGGTTCCTCGTTCATCTCAGGCCTCGAGGTCGAAGAGGTCGGAGTTCGAACGCGAACGGACGTGTCGGACGATCCGGGCGACCGCCTCGTCGACGGGAACCCCGTTGTCCTGGGAGCCGTCGCGGAAGCGGAAGGAGACGGCGCCCGCCTCGACGTCCTCGCCGCCGGCGATGAGGGTGAAGGGGACCTTCTCCTTCGAGGCGTTGCGGATCTTCTTGCCGAAACGGTCATCGGAGTGATCGACCTCGACGCGGATCCCCTCGGCCCGCAGCCTCGCTCCGACCTCGTCGACGTAGTCGTCGAACGCGTCCGCGACGGGGACGAGCTTGACCTGGACGGGGGCGAGCCAGGCGGGGAATGCGCCCGCGTAGTGCTCGGTGAGGACGCCGATGAAACGCTCGATCGATCCGAACTTCGCCGAATGGATCATCACGGGCTCCTGATGGGAGCCGTCGGGAGCCGTGTAGGAGAGCCCGAACCTGGCGGGCTGGTTGAAGTCGTACTGGATCGTCGACATCTGCCAGGTCCGGCCGATGGCGTCCTTCGCCTGGATCGAGATCTTCGGGCCGTAGAAGGCGGCCCCGCCCGGATCGAGGACGCAGTCCAAACCCGATTCCTCGGCGCAGCGGCGGAGGATCTCCGTCGCCTCCTCCCACTGCTCGTCCGAGCCGATGAACTTGTCCTTCTTCTTCCCGTCCTCATCGCGGGTCGACAGCTCGAGGTAGAAGTCCTCCAGGCCGAAGTCCTTGAGGAGGGTGAGGATGAATCCGAGGAGGTGGGTGATCTCATCGGCGGCCTGCTCGGGCATGACGTAGCTGTGGGAGTCATCCTGAGTGATGGACCGGACCCGGGTGAGCCCTTGAAGAACGCCGGACTTCTCATTGCGGTAGACCGTGCCGAACTCGAAGAGGCGCAGGGGGAGCTCGCGGTAGCTGCGCCCTCTGGAACGGAAGATGAGGTTGTGCATCGGGCAGTTCATCGCCTTGAGGTAGTACTGCTGCCCGTCGTCGTCCATCGGGGGGAACATGCCCTCCGCGTAATACGGGAGGTGCCCGGAGGTGTGGAAGAGCTCCTCCTTCGAGATGTGGGGGGTGCCGACGTACTGGAATCCGTTGTCGATGTGCGCCTGGCGGACGTAATCCTCCATGACGCGCTTGATGACGCCTCCCTTGGGATGGAAGACGGGAAGTCCCGCTCCGAGCTCCTCGGGGAAGGAGAAGAGATCGAGCTCCGCCCCGAGGCGGCGGTGGTCGCGGCGCTCGGCCTCCTTGATCCGCTCCTGGTGGGCGAGGAGGTCCTCCTTCGACTTCCAGGCCGTCCCGTAAATGCGCTGGAGCTGATCGTTCGCCTGATCGCCCTTCCAGTAGGCGGCCGAGGACTTCGTGAGGGCGAAGCCGTTGCCGATGAGGCGGGTCGAGGGCAGGTGCGGGCCGCGGCACAGATCCGACCAGGCGAGGGAGCCGTCGCGCCGGACGTTGTCGTACATCGTGAGCTCGCCGGCGCCGACCTCGACGCTCGCGCCCTCCGCGCCCTTGCCCTTCGTCGTGACGAGTTCGAGCTTGTAGGGCTGATCGGCGAGTTCAACGCGCGCCTCGTCCTCGGAGATGACGCGGCGGCGGAAGGCCTGGCCCTCCTTGACGATGCGCTTCATCCTCTTCTCGAGTTCGCGCATCAGCTCGGGGGTGACGGCGTCGATGTTGCCGAAGTCGTAGTAGAAGCCGTCGGTGATGAAGGGGCCGATCCCGAGGTTGACCTCGGGGAAGAGCTCCTGGACGGCCTGGGCGAGGACGTGGGTCGTCGAGTGGCGAAGGATGTCGAGTCCGGCCTGGGAGTCGAGGGTGATCGCTTCGACTGCGGTGCCGGGGGCGAGCTCGGTGTCGAGGTCCCTCGACACCCCGTCGACACTGATCGCAACGACCTCGGGCCTCCCCTCGTACCACGTCGTGCCGGTGGCGCCTGCCTGGACGGTCTGAGACTCTCCGTCGATGACGAGCTCGATCACGGGCACGATGGTCCTCCTTGTGGATGCGGTACCGGTCGCGACGAGTCTACTCGCAGCGAGCGGAAGCGGGGGAAACGGGTCGCCGCTCCCCCTCGACCGCGTCAGCCGATGGCTCCGGAGGAGACGAGCCTGCGCTTGACGGCGAGGAGCGCCTTGACGAGGGCGTAGCGCCCCGGGGAGAGCGGCATGTCCCAGGCGCCCGCGACGTCGGTGTAGTGGGAGGCGAAGGAGCGCTTGTACTTCCCGACCGTGAAGAGTTCGGGAACGCGCGGAGAATGCGCCCCCCGCAGGTCGAGGCCCTCGTAGCCCTCGGCCCCGAGGATGCTCGCAACCTCGAGGGCGAGGAGCTGCGTGGCGCCGAGTGCGCGGCCCCGCTCACTCGACGCGCCGTATTCGACCTGGGCGCGCCTGCCGTTGCACAGGACGAGATCCCAGGACAGGAGTGCGCCCGTCGCGTCCCGCGAGGCGAAGAGACGGGCGTGCTCGGGGCCGAGCGCGCTGAGGAGCTCGAGGTAGACCTCCTGGGGGTGCGGGCGGAAGCCGTCGCGCTTCGCCGTCTCGGTGAGAACGGCGTAGAACTCCGTGAAGGCGGCCGCGTCGAGCCCGGTCTCCTCGGTGATCCTCGTCCCGGCCTCCTCGGCCTTCGCGAGGGATCGGCGGATCCGGCGCCTCCCGTCGCTCGTCATCGTCTCGAGGATCGACTCGCGGGTGCCGCCCGAGCAGTCAATGATGACGGTCCTGTCGAAGGTGAGGGTCTGGAGGAGCTCGTGGAGGTCGCCGGCCCGGTACCACGCGTGGAGGCGGAGGAAGAGAATCCCGCGGTCGCGGTGCCGGACCCAGGCGGCGAGATCGGCCCGCAAGCGGGCCTCCCGTTCAGGGGTCGGCTCCTTGATCCACGCGGGGCCGTTCTTCGCCCACAGGTAGCGCCAGTGGCGGATCCGATGCTCGTCGAGGGCGAGCACCGCGGCGCATTTGTCGCCCTCGTACCATCCCAGGCGCGCGAAGCGGGAGTTGCCGCGCGCCCGGGCGAAGGCCTCCCAATGCTCGGACTGCTCGATCGGCAGTCCCCCCCACGCCCGATGCGGCGCGACGCATCTCATCGGCGCTGAGCTCGACGAGTCGGGTGGTGGGGGTCATGCGGCGGTCCTTTCAGAACGACCTGTCGGTCGCTTCGGGGTAGTAGCGGGCGAACTTGCGGAAGTGGTTGAGTTTCTGGAGGCGGACCGTGAGGTTGCGCCGAAGGTTCTTCTCGGCCGGGTTGAGGAGCGGATCGACGCGGCGCCCGGCGCGGATGAGCCGCTTGACGCGGGCGGCGAGCGCGCCGTCGCGGATGTAGGAGAGGAGGAGGCGGTCGGGGACCATCGAGTAGAGGATCTCCGTAGAGGCGGTCCGCTTCTCGAGCGGGGACGCGTCGAGGAGGTCGGCGACCATGACGGGCATGGGGTTCGCGCCGGCCGCGCTCATGTACCAGTTGTTCCGCCCGATGCGCGGGTTGACCTCGAAGAAGAGCGCGCGCCCGTCCCTCGGGTCGATCTTCACGTCGAAATTCGCGAATCCCCGATAGCCCGCGTGCGTGAGGAGGCGTTCGGCGGACTCCCAGAGCTCGGGGAAGGACTCGGTGATCATCGCGACGGGGTTGCCGATCATCGTCGGCGCGTGATCCTCAAGGAGGACGCGGGCCGAGCCGATGAGCCCGACTTCGCCGCGGGAGTCGACGTAGGCGGTGATCGAGCGCATCTGCGTGTTATCCCCGGGGATGAGTTCCTGGACGAGGAACACATCGCGGAAGCCCGCCTCGCCGAGGCAGACCCAGAGCTCGTCGAGCTCGGCCTGGGACTCGACGAACCAGATCTTCTTCTTGCCCGGGATGTCGACGAGATCGTAGGCGTCCCCCCTGGCCGCCTTCGCGACGACCGGGAAGTCGAAGCCGATGCATGGGGCCGTCCACTCGGCGCCGAAATCCGCGAAGTCGACCTCGACCGTTTCGGGGGTGGCGATGCCCTCAGCCCGGCAGGCCCTCGAGAATGCGGCCTTGTCGGTGAGGTTCTCGATGACCTCGATCGAGGGGAAGGGCAGGGCGAAGTGGGCTCCGAGGACGCCGGCGTTACGCGCGATGAACGCGGAGTGGACGTCATGGTTCGCCATGAGGACGAGCTCGCGATCCGGATTCGCGGCAGCGATCCCCACAAGCTCGGCGAGAAGCTCCTCGTCGGCGAGGCGGGCCGGGATGTGGTGGACGTCGAAGAAGTCGGAGGCGGTGATCGACACCGTCGGCTCGTTGCCCACGCACAGGCAGCGGCATCCGAAGGCCTCATTGAAGGAGCGGCCGATGCCGTAGACGCCGAAGTCCCCCCCGAGGATCACCGGGAGGAGCGTCGTGCGATTCTCGCTCATGCTGGACCACCTTTACTGCCGAAGTACGAATCTAGTCGGGTTTCCCGGGCCAAGGATATGGGGGGATGCCCTGAAAGCTCCCTCATCGTGGCCGCTCGGGGCCCAATCGGGGCAGGATGCTCGTCACCTGCGCGGGCGAGAGGGCGCAGCGGGCCCGGAGCGTCGGCTATGGCACCCGGATGCGCGA